>CAIXKO010000251.1 GCA_903919925.1 uncultured Bacteroidota bacterium
AAGAAGATCAGGTTTTTAGTAATCTTAAGCCGATCGGCGGGGACTTTCCCGAAATAGGAATCATTGACAACAGGTCCAAGTTTATCTTCCGGGCCTTCCACAAAAGGAGCCAGAACGACATTGGTAGGAGATGAAATCAGCTGACCAAGCATCCACATCGATAACAGACCGCCCTGGCGGGTCCAGGGAAGTTTGCCGGTGTTGGTCAAAACGTTTTCTGTTTCATACGCAACTGGCTGTATTCCTGATGGTAAGCTGATTCCGGTTCGGGCTTCAATCTGGCTTTTGGTAAGTAGGCTCACGGTACGGTCGATTGTCAGACTGAATTTGACATTGCTGTAATTAATTAATTGAATATCCTTTCGAAACACAGCGATAGTATCATTAGCTGCCACAAGATCAAAGGCATCGGTATCGATTGGGGCTGGGACCTGCCAGTTTTCGAACTTAAAAGGAACGCCCGGAGCAAAAAAGATACTGAACTGACCACCTTCGGGACCCAGCCAAAGACGTTCTTCACCTCCGTAATTATTGAAATGGGCGGCTTTCTCACCTGATTCAATGAGTTTGTAATTGATCCAACCATAGCTAAGCCCATTCATACCGGCAGAGGCTGAGGTCATCACTCTTCCCTGGTAACCCGGAATAATAGCAACAAAGGATTCATCGCGTTTTAAAATGACGGTTTTCTGGTGCTTATTCAGAAAATTCAGGTCATAGCCAAACGTACCGGCCTGGTAAGCAGCGGGAGCAGGTTTAACTTCCATAGGTTTTTTTTGAGTTTGATTTTTACACCCAATAAACAGACTTACAATCAACACGATAACCACAAATCGGAATCGTGGAAACAGGATTTTCAGATCCATGATATTATTATTTTGGTTTACACACAAGTATTTACCATCAGGTGCCAGCCGGTAAGGAAATACTCCCAATCCCGAATAGTACCATTCTTATAATTGGCACATTAGCACATTAGCACATTGGCACATTAGCCTATTACCCCAGCTCCATCACCAATTTCCGCCACATAAAACTCCGCCTTCAATCCGGTTTTCTCCAGGTAGTTTTTCCCAACTTCCTGAATCATCCTATCGATAGCTTCATCTTTAACGAGGCTTACGGTGCAACCTCCAAATCCTGCGCCGGTCATACGTGAACCGATTACACCCGGGATTTTGCGTGATTCCGCGACGAGTGTATCGAGTTCGATTCCGGTAACTTCATAATCATCGCGAAGTGAATCGTGCGAGTCGTTCATCAGTTGGCCAAAACGGATGAGGTTACCTTCCTTAAGAACTTCAACGGCTTCAAAAGTGCGATCGTTTTCCGAAATTACATGGCGAGCCCTTCTTTTGATAACTTCATCGGTAATAAAATGCTCATTTGCCAGAAAATCAGCAAGATTCATCTCAGCCAGCAGCGATATCGGATTTCCAGCGCTTAGCATTTTAACGGCAGCCTGGCACTCGGCTACTCGTTCATTGTATTTTGAATCAGCCAGGCCGCGGGATTTGTTAGTATTCGCGATTACGAGTTTGAAGCCATCCAGTTTTATTGGCACGAGTTCAAAATCAAGAGTATCGCATTTCAAGAAAATGGCATGATCTTTTTTACCCATCCCAACGGCAAATTGGTCCATGATGCCACAATTAACGCCAACAAACCGGTTTTCAGCTGCCCTCCCAATTTTCACGAGGTCGATACGTGAGAAACCGGTATTAAAGAAATGATTTAAAGCCACTGCGGTTACTAATTCAATGGAAGCTGACGAAGAAAGTCCGCTTTTGTTTGGTATGTTTCCAGAGTATAGTAGCTCAAGGCCGGTAATAGAACATCCCCGTTGGGCGAATTCATTAATTACCCCAAGCGGATAGTTAACCCACTCTTCACCGATTTTTTGATAATTGGAAACGATAGGAATGTCAGCTGTGAAATCAAAGTTTGTGGTAGCCATTCGGATAACTGGTTCATCAATTTTCCTGGCTAACAGATAGGTTCCGAAACTGAGGGCACATGGGAAAACATATCCCCCATTGTAATCGGTATGTTCACCAATCAGATTGACTCTTCCAGGCGAGAAGAAAAGTTCCAGCCTGGAACCGGAACCAGGAAACCTGGCATCCCATTCACTTTGTAAAATATCGATTGTCATATTAAATATTGATGTTATACGTTTACTGCTCGTAAAAATAGAATAAAATCAGACCGGCAAGGCAATAATTGTACAAAAAACACTATACTTGCTTTAATCGATTACAATAATTCAAAAATATGAAAATCAGAACTTTAGTAATGCAGATGTCCGTACTTGGACTTTCGTTGCTGATGATTTCAGGATGCAAAACCAAACAGCAAAAATCAACAGAAGCTATGAAAATCAAAAAAGAAGTTGTGGGAGTGTCAGATGGAAAAGAGGTTATTTTATATACACTCCGGAATGCAAATGGAATGACGGTGAAGATTACCAATTATGGAGCAATTGTTACGGAACTCACCGCTCCCGACAAAACGGGTAAATTTGAAAACGTTGTACTTGGTTTCGATCGCACAGATTCTTATTGGAAGGAGCCATATATTAGCAACTGCTGTTATTTGGGTGCCATTGTTGGCCGTTATGGCAATAGGATTGCCAAGGGTAAATTTGTTCAGAACGGTAAAGATTATGTGTTGGCAATCAATAATGGTCCAAATTCTTTGCACGGCGGGATAAAAGGATTTGATAAAGTGGTTTGGGATAGTGAACCTTTCGAGAATACCGATGGACAAGGAGTTAAGTTAAGTTATTTAAGCCGGGATATGGAAGAGGGTTACCCGGGGAACTTATCGGTGACTGTATATTACACTTTAATGAATGATAACAGTTTGAAAATCGATTATGATGGGTCGATTGATCAGGCTTGCCCTGTTAATATCACGCATCATGGTTATTTCAATCTCACTGGCAACGCAAAAACCAATATATTGGGTCATGAGATGCAGATATTAGCGGATCGCTATACCGTAGTGGATTCCACCCTGATCCCAACTGGCGAACTCAGACCGGTAGCCGGAACACCAATGGATTTTAATCAGCCGCACCCGATTGGGGAACGCATTGAGCAAGTAACCGGGGGGTATGACCACAATTATGTACTGTCGGATGGCATTATGCCTATACGCAAGATTGCACGGATAAAGGAGCCTGTTAGTGGCCGGGTTATGGAAGTTTTTACTACGGAACCGGGTGTTCAGTTTTACTCCGGCAATTTCCTGAACGGAGTTTTAACCGGATCGGGAAATGTTCAGTATAATGATCATTGGGGATTTTGCCTGGAGACTCAGCATTTTCCTGATTCTCCAAATCAACCTTTATTCCCGTCGGCTGTTTTAGAGCCCGGTGCAAGGTATAAGCACACTACGGTTTATCGTTTTGGGATAGAGTAGGTGGGTTAATGAAGGGTAAATGGTAAATGGTAAAGGGTTAATGAAGGGTTAATAAAGGGTAAATGGTTAATGGTAAAGGGTTAATGAAGGGTAAATGGTAAATGGTAAAGGGTTAATGAAGGGTTAAGGGTGAAGGGTGAAGGGTGAGATTCGAATCTGACAATTCGAAATTCTCCATCATTAAGGCAATAAATCCATAGGTTGACGGTTATGGGGCAGGGGGGGAGGTGGATTACGCTAGCCCTGATGTTTGCAGCTAAGGTTAATTGCTATGGGGTACACCGTAGGGGCGGCCCTTGATGCCGCCCTGCACCATCACCGGAGCCAGCACCAAGGTTATGTGGAGTGGGGCACTATCACCGGGATAAATCCCGGAGTTACCCTATCGGTCGTTCCTCCGGAACTTTATGCCCAGTGCGGATTTAATGCCAGAGTTATGACCGATATTGTAACCCGTGAGCCCCGGGCATAGAGATGCTCAGGGCTATGGTGCAGGGGGGCCACAAGGGCCGCCCATACAGTACCCTATGGCCGGGGGTGAGGTGGATCACGGAGAAAGGTACCTGGCAGTATCAAAATTTCCTTAAGTTAAGGCCATGGGCTGCCCTCCTGCCCTCCTGCCCTCTTGCCCTTCTGCCCTCTTGCCCTTCCTAATCTAAATTCCCAACTTTGTTCTGATTTCCTGTGGAATGCCATTTTTGTTAACCATGATGCAGGTGCTCTTTAGCTTAAGATAGGCTGAGGAGATATAGGAATTACCTTTATATTGGTTTCCTGGTCCCCAGGAGTTTTTCTCTAAATAATACTTGCCACCGTTTTGGTCATGGGCGATTCCTACGAGATGCATTCCGTGATCATCAGTGGTTTGGTAATTTTCAAACTCCAGCTGGCGCCTTTCCTGGGATATTGACGGCTCCATTCCCGGCTTAAATGTTCTGCCATCCCAGTTGTCGGGGGGCACTACAGCAACCCCAAGACCGAAATTAAACCCTTTGTCAAGGTCGGATGCCCAGGCCACGGTATAGCCATTGCGGAGCGAATATTCAGCTATCTGATCCAGCTCTTCCACCGGTACATTATAAACGGAACCGCGTATCCAGTTATCCGGAACTTCTAACACAAACTGCTTATAGAATGGATGATGTGAGAAAGAGGATATTTCAACATAATCGTCCAGGTTAAGGCCTAAAGACGCTGCAAAAGAGGTCGGGGTGTAGGACGATCCTTTATATTCGAAATTTTCAGGAACTTTACCCAGATAGGCATGAACAAGATTGCTGAATCCTGCTTTCCAGGCGGTGCTGATTTTTCCATTCGGATTTTTTACGATACCATCAACATAGGCACGTAAAACGCCATCCATCTCATTGTGAATCACTGCATTTTCACGGATTTCATTACCGGTGTAAACTGACCATGGAACGATTCCGTACTTTTTTATGGAGGTAATCACATCATGATTGGCACCCCCTGGTCCGAATTCGCATTTACCATTCCAACGCACGAATTGTTCTGCTTTATCTACATAAATATTTCTAACGGTAAACATTACAGAAAGCTCCACTTCGGGTTTCCCGATGCGCTGGAGTTCGGTTTCGAGAAACGAAGTGGTTGAGTATGACCAGCAAGTGCTTGATGAGCCTTGACTTTTTGTTGCTACCCGTGGGTATTCAACTTCAATGGTGAACTTGAATGGAGGTTCAGGAGTCTTTTTTTTCTTTGCTTCAACTGCTGATGGGAGCATTAAGAGGGCTGCCATTAAGGAAGCCGCATATTTCAGTTTTGATATTGTATTCATGGCTGCGATCGTTTCGTTTAGTTTAACCCAATCTTTTTTGCGATTTGAGGAGGTATGCCATCTTTATGAAGCATGATTGACATGGTTCTCATGCGTAAAAACGGGATGGAGACATAAGAGTATCCTTTGTATTTTCCGCCTTCTCCCCATGAGTTTTTCTCGAGATAGTATTTGTTACCGAACTGGTCTTGTGCAATTCCGGTCAGGTGCATGGCATGATCATCGGTAAGTTGCCAGGAATCAAACATATACTGGCGATCTGACTGGGATATTTCCTTTTCAGCAGCCTGAGGATTTTTGAAATCTGCACCATCTGTCATGATTCTGGCATATCCATCATTAAACCCCAGGCCTGAGATATCAGCGCCCCAGGATATCGAGATCCCTTTGTTAAGCGAATAGTCTATAATGTTGATTAAATCATCGATCGGTACATTGTACATTGCTTGCTGGGCCCAGTTGTCAGGCACTTCAAGCACAAATTTTTCATAGAAAGGATGGTGGGTATAAGAAGAGAACTCGATATAATCATCGGGATTTATTCCGAGTTCTTTAGCAAACTCCTTTGGAGTAAACATCTTACCATTGAAAGAGAATGTGGTTGGTTTTTCACCCAGATAGGCATCGAGAACGCCATTGATGCCTTTTAGCCACACCGGGCTGATTTTCCCGTTTGGGTTTTTTACAATGGTTTCCACGATACCGGTTAAGGTGGTTACGATTTCCCCGTGCTTATGGGTTGTTTCGCCATAGTTCAAACCTGGGTAAATATCCCGGGGTACGATTCCGAATTTTTTGATGGAGTTCAATACATCGTGCTGCGCACCACCTTCGGCGAAATTGGAGGTGCCGTGAAATTTAACATACTGGCTGGCTTTCTCACTGTACACATTATTTACGGTATACATTTCTGAAAGTCCTACTTCCGGTTTACCCAGGCGAATGATTTCACTTTCGAGCATCGAAGTAGTGGCGAAGCACCAGCAAGTAGAAGTAGAGGCTTGATTTTTAACTGACATTGCAGGAACCTGTTTCAGTATGGTCATTTGAAATTCAGGTTTGTCAGCAGGTTTCTTGTCCTGACCGGAAATCCAGGCTGGATTTAAGAGGAGTAACGCTGAAATAATCAGTACCGGGACCCCCCGCTTTTGGATGTATTTCATGATTCTATTTATTAATTGTATAGTCAACGGTTTTGCGAAAAATCTTATTTTCACGGTTCACGAAAGCCGACGAAATTACAAAACACAAATCGATGAGAACAGTACTTAAATCATTAATTTTTGCAGTTGTGGTGTGTATGTTTCAAATCACACAAGGACAAGTAGTTACAACTGCATCACTGATCGATGAATTGACGGATATGAGAAAATTGGCTGATTTTCCCGATCCGGGATTCCGATCGGTTCAGTTTTCCTCTTATGACCGTAGAACGGTTAGTCCGGATCAACCCGGATGGTTTTCCAACAGTGACGGATTTGGTGGGGAGCCTGTTCCGGGTTTTCTATCTGTTGTTAAGGCGCCTGATTCCAAAGGGATTGGCGAATATTTGATTTGTGACGTAAAAGGGCCAGGAGCAATTGTCAGGCTATGGACCGCTCAGATTGCCGGAGATCTCATGGTTTGGCTTGATCAGGAAAAAAATCCGATATACAATGGGCCAGCTGAGCCGTTTTTTCTCCATACTTATGAGGCATTTAACAAAGAAGCAGCCAAATCAGAATGGACCGGGAGCATAAACCAGAATATGGCTTCCTATTATCCTATTCCTTTTGCAAAAGGTTGCCGGATGGTATGGAAGGGAGATCTGTCGAATTTGCATTTTTACCACGTTCAACTCAGGTTATATGAATCGGGTGCGCAGGTTAAAACCTTCTCGGTAAAAGACATACAAGATAATCTGACGAGGTTGAATCAAGCTTCTGCTGTACTGAAAGAACCGTTTAAGTATTTGGATACCGTTTTATTTAATGCAGCTTATGAAACCGTTTGGTTAAAGCCGGGAGAGAAAAAGATAGTTAAATCGGTAGTAGGGAGTGCCGGCATCAAGAGATTGGCCGTTTTTGTATCCGCGCAAAATGTAGAAAAAGCACTTCGACAAACCATTTTAGAGATTCGCTTTGACGGATCGCCGTGGGGGCAGGTTCAGTCGCCGGTGGGTGATTTTTTTGGCGCAGCACCCGGCATCAATCCTTATGAATCCTTGCCTTTTACGGTGCTGGACGATGGCAGAATGGTATGCCGCTATTTCATGCCCTTTAAAGACTCGGCTCAGGTGATGATGGAAAATATGGGAGATCAGGAGGTTACCTTGGTAACTAAAATCGTGACAGAGCCTTATCAATGGAAAGAAGGGGTGAGCATGCATTTCAGAGCCAGATGGCGGGTGAATCATGAATTGCTGGCTGATCCGAGGCAGGTTAAAGATATTCCATATTTGCTGATCCGCGGAAAAGGCAGGATGGTTGGGGCCGCATGTTATTTGCTGAACCCAACATCGGTGCCGTCCTCAGCTGGTAACTGGTGGGGTGAGGGGGATGAAAAGATCTTTATCGACGATAATCTCAAACCGTCATTCATTGGCACCGGATCTGAAGATTATTACAACTACGCATGGTCGTCGGAAGAACTATTTGATTATGGTTATTGTGGCCAACCCCGGAACGACGGTCCGGCTAACCGGGGTTTTATTACCAATTTCCGCTGGCATATTCTGGATAACATTCCTTTTGACAAAAGTTTTGATTTTTACATGGAACTGTATAGCCATCGGGCTGTAGAGCATTTTTCTTATGCCAGAACGATATATGCTTATGCTGTTCCGGGAGCACATGATGATCATATCGCGATTACAAAATCGGATGTCCGGTATCTTCAGCTTCCTTCCGATTGGTGGCCCGAAGCTGCCGGTGCCGCCGGGAATTCCATTTTTTATCAAATAGAAGATCTTTTATCCAAACCGAAGGATGTTGAGTGGGTTCAGGACCCGATATGGTCCGCCAAACAAATGGTTCTATGGAAGCCCACTTCAAAAAATGAAACGCTCACGTTACTTTTGCCTGCTACGAAAACCGGGAAGTTCAGAATCAATTTTACGGTGGCCAGAACGCTAGGTGGAGGCAGCATGGAGATCATGCTGGATAATAAGCCAGTCAAGTTTAACGGCAATACCACAACAGATTTATCAACTTCATTCAGGAGCGTTGCTCGTAACATTTCTTCTGAAAATCTGGATCTTACGGAAGGGATGCATGTTTTAACCATTAAACCGGCAGGGGAGAAGCTGGGGCCGATTGGTTTGGATTTTATCTGGATGCAGGGAATTTGAGAAGGCAGTCTGCAGTCTGCCAGAGGGTAGCTTGTAGAGTCCGCCAGCATGTTGCATGTTGCCCCAAACCTAACAACCCGCAAACTATTCGTTCATAGGCGTTTTAAGTACCCACCCCAACCCCTCCCTGAAAAAGGGAGGCCCTATGTTTGTAAAATGAAGCATAAGCCTGGATATTTATTAGTTTTGGATAACAATTCTCTTAACCATAAATAAACAGACTTATGCAAACACAAAGAAACAAAATGGATTTTAAAGGACAGAAGATTTATGTTGGATTTGATGTTCATTTAAAGAATTGGCTTGTAACAATTTTAACAGAGGAGATGACTCACAAAACTTTTTCGCAGCCAGGAAGCCCAGAGGCCTTGTATAATTATCTAGTGAAAACCTTCCCCGGAGCTGAGTATTACTCAGCCTATGAAGCCGGATTCTGCGGGTATTGGATTCATGATACGCTAACCCAGTTGGGTGTTCATTCTATTGTAGTTAATCCAGCCGATATCCCAACGACTGGAAAAGAGAAAGTTAATAAGAATGATACACGGGATAGCGTTAAAATTGCCCGATCTTTGCGAAACGGAGACCTAAAACCAATTTACGTGCCATCTACCACAACCCTGGAAGACCGGGGGCTGGTTCGCACTCGTGCTGCCCTGGTTAATGATCAGACCCGATGTAAAAATCGGATCAAGTCATTCCTCTATTTTCGAGGGATCAAACTACCTGAAGCATTCAGCAACCCTAATACACACTGGTCCAATCGGTTTAACCAATGGTTAGATAATATCGTATTACGCGACTTCAGCAGCAAAGCCACGCTGAATGCCTATTTGGATCAACACCGCCATTTGCGGGGCGCGGTTCTTCAAATAACCAAGATCATCAGAGGTCTGTCAAAAACAGAACCTTATAAAGAAAGGCAGGAGCTGCTCCGCAGCATCCCGGGCATCAGCTATTTGACCGCCATGACCCTTCTGACGGAACTGGAGTCCATAGACCGATTTGCTTCCTTTGATGATTTGTGCAGCTATGTTGGGCTCGTTCCTTCGACCAATAGCAGCGGGGAAAATGAAGTGATCGGTGAACTAACCCCGAGGGGACATCCCGTACTTCGAAGTGCTGTTATTGAGAGTGCCTGGGTTGCAGCCAGACTGGATCCGGCATTAAATAAAAGCTTCCATGAATACTGCAAGCGAATGGATTCCAATAAGGCAATCATCAGGATTGCCAGAAAGCTCCTGAGCCGGATCCGGTTTGTTTTAAAAAACAAGAAACCGTATATTTTTTCAGTCGTTAAGTAAAACGAATAAAACCAGATTCTATAAAAACATTATCAGAGGTGAGACTACTCCCCGACCCTTGCAGTTCTGGATCTCAGAATCTGCTACTTAGAGAGGCTGCAGCTCACATTCTATAAAAAATAAACGAGGCAATACAGC
>CAIXKO010000252.1 GCA_903919925.1 uncultured Bacteroidota bacterium
TGGGGTTTTCGGTGTTAGTGACAAATCACGTTTCGGCTCAAAAAATAGCCATCATCACTCCTTCAGCTGGCACCAATTATTATACCTCGGAAACGATACAGGTTAGTGCTGAAATATCAAATCCAGCTTATCTTCATGTTAATAATGTACTTACCGGGTACCGGAAGCTGAAAGTTGGGTACAATACGGCAAGTTTATATACGCCCATGAACAATGTGGTATCGGGAGGTAATACTTTATTAGAGATCACATTGTGCAATTTTGGATCAGCGATTGATTGGAGTAAAATGCAGATCAGGCCCCAGGGAAGCGCGGCAGTTCCGGTTTCGCTTGCACCTTATGTTGCTGCTGTGGGAGGCATTGGCAACACCTGGAAATCCATTTTTATACCCCTATCCGCTTTTGACCCAACCATCAGCTTTACGCAGATTTCCTTGATTGAACTTCCTTATAGCGCCAGCGCCGGAGTATTCGATATCGGCATCAGTAAAATTGCTTTTACCGGTGGCAGCGTCCCTTTTATTTGGTTTGGACAGGAGCATCCTGTTGTTAGTCACAATGGAAATGGCGGCAGTGGAGAGCTTGTTGCACAGATTGTTACCCCCGCTCAAGGAAATGTAGCGCTTGATCATGTTGAGTTTTTTGCCGGCAGTCAGCTGATGGGTTCCGATAACATTTTACCATACAATGTTTCATGGGTTGCCGCACAAACGGGTAATTTCGATCTCTCAGCCAAAGCATATTATGTGGATGGAACCTTTATTTTATCCGGAATGGTTTCAATCAGCGTGATAGTTAAACCTGTTTCCCCGTTGAGCATTCAGGTTAATAATCCACTTTCCGGAGCTATTTTTAATTATCCGGCCGATATCCTGGTTTCAGCTCAGGTAACTGGTTTCTCAAACCCTGATCCCGCCTGGATGCATATTACCAATGTGCTTACCGGTTACCGAAAGCTTAAGATCGGATATACTGCCTCGAGTCTGTATTCTCCTATGGTAAACGTTGTTGCGGGAGGTAATACTACCATTGAAATCACCATGAAAGATATTACCGGCAATACCAATTGGAGTAAAATCCAGATCAGGCCCCAAAGCAGCACTGTTGCACCAGTTAGCCTGGCTCCTTATATTACAGCTGTGGGCGGACTTTCCACAGAATGGAAAACCATAACGATACCTTTATCAGCATTCGATCCTTCGATTAATTTTACTCAACTTTCGCTTATAGAACTTCCGTATAGCCTGAGCGCCGGGAACCTGGATATCGGCATTCAACAAATCCGGTTCACAGGCGGCTCAACGCCCTTTTTATGGTTTGGCGGATTAAAAACCGATAATTCACATAATGGCAATGGCGGATCAGGGGAATTAGTGGCTTCCATCGTTCCCTCAGCACCCGGAGGTCCTTCTGTTGACCATGTCGATTTTTTTGATGACAATCTGTTAATCAATACAGATAAAACCTCGCCATACGAGTTTAATTGGGCCTCTGCAATAGTAGGTACTCATTCGGTTACTGCTAAATTAACAGATAATCAAGGCTTAACAGGTTATTCCAATGCAGTACCCGTTCAGGTGAACCTGGCAAATCCGAACACCGTTACACTGGTGGTTACTTTTGATGCGCCTCCAACCAATGTGGTGGTTGAAAAATCGACTTTACGATATAACAAGGCATTTGCCTACAGTTTTACCCTTGATGATGGCTTAATTGATGCTTTTTCGGTTGCCTACCCATTGCTGAATGGGGGCTTGATCAGTGATAATGGGATTAAGTATCCGGGATATTTTTACTCTGACGGATGCGGGAATTCAATTCCGTTCACAGCTGGTCTTTCTTGGTATTCAGTGAATTCTGCCGGAAGCGATATTCATAATAACACTCCATCATATATTACCTGGACCCAACTGTCGACTCTTTATAAGTCGGGCTGGAGTGTTTTTAACCATAGCTATTCACATGCGGCTTATGGTACTACAGATTATGTTAATCAGATTGTTCAAAATACCGATTATGTGAAAACTAAAACCGGTATTGAAATGACCCATTTTGTTGTTCCATCGGGAGATCAGGGTTATGTTTTGCCTGCATTGGCCAATGGAATGCTGAGCATAAATGGGAACAACGGCGCTTACCGGGGGTCACCTAACGGATATCGCATTGACCAGCCGATTGATTTCACCAATTTTAAATTGTACAAAATGCTGGTGTGCGATGCCAATCAGAATACGACCAATATCATGCAAAAAATTGATAACGCAGCTGCGTTAAGCATAAATGGTCAGCATTATTGGTGGAGCGATTTTACACACCATGTTGGATTTCAATCTTATGCATCGAGTTTGCTGTTTCCATTGTTTCAATATTACATGGAAAATATAGAGAGGCTTTATGGAATCTCCGGATCCGATAATATATGGATGGCGCCAACACAGGATGTTTACGAATACCTGAGCACGAGGGATAATTGTGTGGTTAGCCAATCACTGGCTGGAAATGTTTTAACCATAACTGTCGATTACTCATCAGTTCCTGCCAATTTGAGGACCAATGCCTTGACATTGTCCATAAAAGCAGATCAGAATTTTAATACGGTTGTTGCCGGCGGTGTACAGAAATACTCTTTTAACGGACAGGGATCCAATAAGATAATCAATGTGCAGTGGGGTAAGAGTTTGTTGAAATCTGCAGATAGTAAGCGGGAGAATAACCAGTTAAACAGCAATCCCAAAAGTGAAGTGGAAATAGATGTTTGGCCCAATCCAATTTCCAGCCGTTTTAGTCTCCGTTTTAGCCAGCCAGTTGAAGGCGAAACGAGTATCTCTCTCATCGATCAAAGCGGTAAAACCGTTTATCACACCGAACAGAACTGCTCAAAAGGTGAAACACAATTGGAGATTGATCTTCAAGGTGTGGATCTGAAGTCTGGATTGTATTATGTGAAAACAATAAATTCAGGAATTCAATTAGCTGTGATTAAGGTTATTAAAAATTAGTGGTATCTGTTGGACACGCTGAATTAAGAGACACGCAATTATGCGTCTCCGAGCGCTAGGCCGTGGTGGACTGCCTATTGCCTATTGCCAGTTGGCAGACTTCTTTTTTATTTCGCGGAGAACGCGCTGCTCATCGATGTTGAGCAACACACGGTTGCGCATAACCACTTTGCCATCAATAATAACCGTTTCAACATCTTCAGAGTGCATGGCGTAGGCAATGCAGTTGTAAGGATCGTATAATGGGTACCAGTGCGGCTGATCGGGATTAATAATCTGAAAGTCTGCTTTTTTTCCACATTCAAGCGATCCCAGATCATGATCGAGATGATAGGCTTTGGCACCATTTATTGTTGCCATCCTGATCAGGGTACGTGCCGGTAAAATGGTTGGATCCAGATTAGTAACCCGCTCCAGTCGAGCCAGTTGCTGGATCTCTCTCACCAGACTCTGGTTATTGTTACTGGCTGGTCCATCAGTGCCAATAGCAACATTTATTCCCATTTTGATCAACTCAGAAACAAAACAGGCTCCTGATCCCAGCTTCATATTACTGTTAGGCAGCGTAACCACGCTGGTACCCGTTTCTTTCAGCAATAATCGATCCTCCGTGGTGAGGTGAACAGAGTGGTGGGCAACCGTTCGATCGGATAAGATTCCAAGATCAAACAGGTATTTTACAGGTGTTTTTCCATAGCGCTCCGCCATGGTATTGATCTCGGTCACTGTTTCGGCAACATGAATATTGACTGGAATATCGAGCTCTTCCGATAATTCACGGGCCTGCACAATCACA
>CAIXKO010000253.1 GCA_903919925.1 uncultured Bacteroidota bacterium
CGAAGAACCAGGAAATCATAGCGTTCGCCGATCTTATAGTAGGGATGGTCAGGCTCCAGGAATATCTTGCCCGAACAGTTAATTTTGTCAATGGTACATACAATGGTCTGGCCTATCTTAAGGTGATAGTTTTCATAGTATTGTTCAGCCAAAAGATACTTCTTCCGATCCGGACCTAAGAGGATAAGATTGGCTTCATCGGTCCCGGGAAGAACCAGTTTATTGGTTATGACGAAAGAAAATCGCTGGCCCTCCTTAAAGATTATTTCATCAGACATAATAGCACTTCCCATTCTTGCGGTTTGTAAAGATGCAAAAATATTTATGAGTCTGAAATATGATATCAGGCAAGGAGCGAATCGATTTTAAAAATTCGCATCAGGGGATTCCAGCCTGAAACCGCGGATTTTATAATCTTCCTCATTATCGAAGAATAGCTGGATAAATGCTTCCTTATTGTTGTTTAGCTGAAGAACTTCGATGTTCATCTGTTGATTATTGGTAATCATAATCTGCCTGATTTTAACCGGTCCGATACTTTTCTGAAGGTCCTTTAGTTTGCTGACGAGAGTATCGATGCCAAATTTGTTTATCAAATGGTTGGCCAGGCAGTTTTCTATAAATCCCCGAAAGTCTTTTTCAGTCCCACCAGGCAGCAGATCAAGGAATTTACCACTAAGGCTACCTAATCTGTTGTTAGGCAAAGAATCGAGGCATTGGGTTAAGCTGCCGGACAATTGGGGTTGATAATCCTTCCAGAAGATGCATTTTGCAATTTCGAATGGGATACTTTGGTTGCCTTTCCGGAACTTGTTTGACAGGAGAATAATGACCACTTTATCATCCAGATAGCGCATAAAATCAGAATAGTATCGTCCGTTCCATCCATTGTGAGCGATGACATTGGTTTGGCGGGTGGTTTTAATTATTCTCCAGCCATAACCTGAAGATTGCGCCTCATTGATCATTACCCGATTTTTGGGGTAATAATATTTTTCTTTCGATTGCTCATCCAATATTTCATTTCCAAGGAGAGCCTCATGCCAGGCATATAAATCATTGATGGTGCTTAGCATACCACCACTGGCGCGGCGGTTCCAGGTGGGGCCATCTTCGAGCCAGCCTGAGTCCATAGGTCCACCCCAGTCATTACAAAACCGATAACCATGCGCTATGTTTGTTCCTGTCCAGTCGGGCAAACGATAACCTGTAAAACGCATCCTGGCCGGTTTAAAAAGATTGGTTTGTAAGAAACTTTCATAATCGGTTCCGGATATGGTTTCAATCAGCAGACCCAACAAATTATAGCCTGTATGCGAGTAATGATAGGCCGATCCGGGAGGGCTGACGAGTTCAGATTCATTGATTTTTGATAAAAGAATGTCCTTTGACAGCACTTCGGCATCAGATCCGATATCGGTAGGCAAACCGGACGAATGAGTAAGAAGCTGATGAAATGTAATAACACCCTTGTCGGGATTTATTAATGGTAAATACTTACCGATACTATCATCCACCGATAATTTTCCTTGCATTTCCAGTTTTAGAATAGCGGCTCCCGTGAATTGCTTGGTTACCGAGCCGATATCGAAGGCGGTTTGAGGAGAATTTGGCTGGAGTTGTTCTTCATTTGCGTATCCAAAAGAACGAATCATGGGTTGATCCCCGGGTTTTTTTACGAGGACAACACCAACAAATCCATTTTCACCTTCCCAATCCAGATAACGGCTGATACATTGAAGAATTGAATCCTGCTGTGGCTGCACAGGTTTCTGTACCTTGTTGCATTGGATAAAGAGCAAGGGCAGGAAAAGAAGAAGAAAAGAAAATATGGCAACCTGTTTCAATTTCACTCTGTAAAAATAGGACGATGATCATTAATGGAGTGTACATAAAACCAAGAAAATACTTAAAAGATGTTAAACAACAGGCTGGTGTTCTTTCAGTTTCCTGAGAATACGTGGCAGCAATCCCGGTCCTTCGTAAATAAACCCGGTATATAGCTGAACCAGCTTTGCTCCAGCCAGGATTTTTTCCATGGCATCATCGGGCGACATCAGTCCACCAGAACCAATTATTGGATACCCCTCGCCCAGTTTTTGATGTAAATAGGATATAATTGAAGTTGAGATCTTGCTTAGAGGCTTGCCACTGAGACCACCCGGACCGAAACCGGCAATTTCACTTTCGGTATAATCCAATTCCAAACGTTTGACGCTGGTATTGGTAGCAACTAAACCATCAATCCCAGTTTCACGGACAACTTCCACCACCTCATCGAGCTGCTCATAAGACAAATCCGGAGAGATTTTTAACAAAACCGGACGCTTTTCATTCTGATGTGACCGGAATTCAATGAGGTGGTTGAGTATCTCTTTCAGTTGGCCACGGTTTTGAAGCTTACTTAAGTCCTTAATATTGGGGCAGCTAACGTTAACAATAAAGAAATCGACATGATTATACAAACCGCTGAAGCAGGTGAGATAATCTTTCCATGCATCCTCATTGGGTGTTTGAGTGTTTTTCCCGATGTTACCTCCGATAATGAAGTTTTCAGGGCGATTCCTTAGCCGTCGAACGATAGCATCCAATCCGTCGTTATTAAACCCCATGCGATTAATAAAAGCCTGGTTTTGTTTCAGTCTGAAAAGTCGGGGGCGGGGGTTACCCTGTTGAGCGATTGGAGTAACGGTACCGATCTCCATAAATGAAAAGCCCAGATTTTTCATAAAGCGTAAGGCCCTGGCATTTTTATCTAATCCACCGGCAATACCAACCGGATGTCGAAATTTCAAATTGAACAAGGAAATTTCAGATTCGGGTGTGAATTTTCCTAAGGCTCCTTTACTTCGAATGATCAAACCCAAAAAGGGAAAGAAGCGGAAGAAGAAAAAAGTGACTGAATGGATAAACTCGGGATCGAAAAGAAATAGAAAAGGGCGGACTATCGATTTGTATAACATCACTCCAAATTTTCAAAAAGCAAAAATACACAAATCAACGGTAATCTCAGATTTGCGGTTTCTGAGTCTTAGAAAACTCATCATAGGTATGGTCGGAATAAAATATCAAAACCTTATCGACGTATTTTTCAGGAATTTTGATAGTATCTATTTGTTTTTCAATGGGTTTTACTTCAATTGCTGGTATTGGTTTTGCAACCGGTTCTGGAATAGAATCGAAAATTGAGGGTTGAATAGCTGTTGCGAGGGGTTTTGCAGGTGTTTCGGAGCGGTTATAACTACCCATCCCGGTAAGAAGCCACTCCGGATTAATTTTCGGGAAGTGGTGCAGGGTTTTAACAATGAAGTCGAGGCTAGGGTTATTTCGTCCATTTAGTATATGGGACATGCTGCTGCGCTGTACGCCAACCAGGTCGGCGAATGAGCCAGATGTTAAACCCTCTTTCAGAATGATTTCCTTGATTCTATCTACCATGTCACAAATGTAAATAACATTTTACAATTCACAAAGTGACAATTGTCAAATGTCACCATTTACGATTGTAAATCGCAGTTGACATTTGCGAATTCATGCGTTTACATAGTTAAATGACGATGAATTCGACCTATAATCAAGCATTCATTTAAATAATAGCCAAAAGTCTTTAAGATCAACAGCGAAGAACAGGGCAGATAAAATTGAAATCAATTATTCGCACTGGCTAATTTGTTAAATTTAAGAACTATAACAGAAATTTCAAAAATTCACTCCAAGTCCGTGGTTTTTGGTGAAATTCAGCTATAAATATTAAGCTCAGCGTGAAGCAAAAGATTAGAAAAGCACCTTTATTACTTGGTTATTAATACATTATGCTAATATACATGCGATTCATAGCTGAAAAGGCTATTTTTGCTGGGTTTTGTAATTTTTATTTCAAGTAAATCTCGAATTGACTGCATATATTTATCTGATTATCTGTTCGTTATACATTATTATACAAATTTGAAATATACATTATGGGTATTTACATAAGTAAATGATATTTGTGAACTATTGGCAAGTGGCGTTATTACAAATGTAATCACATAGTTCAATAATTGTCACCTGATAGTTAACATATGTAAACTCACTAAATGGACAAATTTGAAAAGAAGTTCAGTGTTGGATATTCGGCATCTAAAATCACAAGAATTTCATTTTTCAGATACAAATGTGATTGATGGTTATTCAGCCGATTCTAAAGGAGGAATAAGCAAAAAAAAACAGGCGTAAGTGCCTGTTTTTCTGTTAGTGAGCGGGAAACGGGATTCGAACCCGCGACCCTCAGCTTGGGAAGCTGATGCTCTACCCCTGAGCTACTCCCGCCTAACCGGGTACAAAAATAGAATTATTTGTAGATTTTTGGTTCTAATTCTCCATTAATCACCATAAGGACATTTTGAGCGAGTGCACGCATTTCATCTTCGCCGGGAAATACACGAATTTGAGAAATCCAGGCAATCCTATAAGTGAGCAGCTGTATGAAGAGTTCATTGAAGGCGATTCC
>CAIXKO010000254.1 GCA_903919925.1 uncultured Bacteroidota bacterium
GTTTTTAACTATTTAACTAAGAACCATGAGAAGAGCATTTTCAATATTCACTTTAATAACCGTATTCTCAGTAGCCGGAGCCCAGAGCATCAATAACAATGGCGCGAGGATAACAGCCTTGGGCGACAGCTACTGGGTTGTCGACGGCGGTAGTTTTACCCTTACAGGCTCCGGCTCTGCCAACCCCGATAACCTTGCCAACCTGAGGATTACAGACGATGCCTCACTCACACTAACCGCCGGAAGCTCCCTCACAGTAACCGGCACAGTTACAAACGATGCAGGCACAACAGGACTGGTAATAAAAAGCGATGCCACAGGCGATGCTTCCTATAGAGGTCCTGCTGCCCAGTCTACCGTAGAAAGATATCTCACGGCAAGCGCCTGGCACCTCCTCTCCTCGCCCGTTGCTGCTGCTACTAACTAATCAAAATACTGCCAAAGGAAGTAATAGTTGACAGGGGTAACAAGAAGGTATTCAATTTCATCAGACGCTGATGTTTCAGCCGGTCGATCGTTAAAAATCAAATTTATGAAAAACACATACAGATTTATTAAAAGCATTGGTTTTATCCTCCTTATCCTGGTTTTCCCATTTATTATTTCCGGGCAGGGAATTTACAATAACGGTGGAAAAATTGTTATCGGATCCGGCGCTTCGGTTTACGTGAATAGTAGCACTGGCAATTTCCGGAACGAGACCAATGTAGGCGATGGGGCGGTTATTTTATCAGGGACTCTCCTGATTGGGGGTAATCTGACCAACAATGTCAGTTCTTCAGACGTCTTCACTAATCCGGCATCCGGCAGCGAGGTGATTTTTAACGGCTCAGCAGCTCAAACCATGGGAGGTAGCGGTACTGCTCCATTCCATTTTGACAAGCTAACCTTGAACAACAGCAAGGGGGTAACGATTGGAGGCAATGTTCTGGTAAACAACATACTTAATTTTCAAAGCGGGATTATCACTACCGGTACGAATACTTTATCGCTCGCTTCAGATGCCACAGT
Source organism: uncultured Bacteroidota bacterium (assembly GCA_903919925.1). Classification (GTDB taxonomy): domain Bacteria; phylum Bacteroidota; class Bacteroidia; order Bacteroidales; family UBA12481; genus UBA12481. The sequence goes on from CAIXKO010000254.1 coordinate 1,012, forward strand.
TACCGGAGCCGGAACAGGGAACTATACTTATGGAAACCTTCTTTGGAATATTCCAGCCGGAATAGTTTCAAAAACGTTTGCAATTGGCGATAATGTTAACTATACACCTGTCGCAGTTGCATTTAACAATGTCACTGGAGCCGGAACCTTAACGGGCAGTGTCACAAACGCCGATTACACTCCACTAACCTTATCGGGCATCGATGGTACAAAGAGCGTAAATCATGCCTATACGTTAACCAATAGCGGGATTACGTTTAATACTGCCACCACAACTTTGAACTGGGCTGGTGTTGGTACAGATGCTGATGCCGGAAGTACCCCTGCGAACTATATTGTTGCCAAACTTGATGGTTCAACATGGACCAAACCTACAGTAGCCAGTCCGGGAGTAACTTCCATTCAGGCAACAGGTCTAACCTCATTCAGCACTTTCCAGGTAGGTGAACCAGCATGTTCCAACCCAACCGACGGAGGTACAATCGCTTCAGACCAGACAATCAGCTCGGGCAGCACTCCGGCTGCATTTACAAGTTCTGTCGCTGCGACAGGCCATACCGGGACCCTGGAATACAAATGGCAGTGGTCAACGACCAGTGCAACGGCAAATGACTTTGCGGATATTGCTTCTTCCAATTTAGCAACCTATGCTCCGGGAGCATTAAGCTCCTCCACCTGGTACAAGCGGCTGGCACGTGTCAGCTGCAAGAGCGACTGGACGGGTGCGGTCGCATCGAACGTGGTTGCTGTAACGATTGGCTCATTACCAATTACGGTTAGCGGATCGAATACCAAAGATGGCCAATATGCTTCACTTACAAAAGCTTCAGGGGCATTTTCAGCCCTTAACAGCATAACCCA
>CAIXKO010000255.1 GCA_903919925.1 uncultured Bacteroidota bacterium
CAAATTGACACGATTGATATGGGAGCCTACGAATGGACCTCCGGCACCGATCCGGCGTTCAATCATGTTTTTGTAAAGCTTAATGCAACAGGCAGTAACGACGGAACCAGCTGGTTGAATGCATTTACCTCTTTGCAAGCAGCTTTAGAGAGACCCTTGATCGCCGGTGACAAAATCTGGGTTGCCGCAGGCGTTTATTATCCGGGTTCCTCTTATGATTCCAACTCTGCCGATTCCAGAACCAAACACTTCAGAATGGTTCCGGGCATATCGATATATGGTAGTTTAGCCGGGAATGAAGATGTTAGCACTTTTGATTTAACCACCAGGAATTTTACGACCAACCAAACTATTATCAACGGAGATATTGGTACGGCTGGTGATCTGAGCGATAATTGCTATCACTTGTTTTACCATCCTGACGGGTTGGGGCTGACCAGCTCTGCCATTCTGGATGGGTTTGTTCTGACAAAAGGAAATGCCAACGGCTCCGATCCTCATTATCTGGGGGGTGGGATTTATAACAATAACAATAGTCCCGCTATTTTAAATTGTTTGTTCCTGGAAAATCATGCTGAATATGACGGGGGTGCTATTTATAATGATCACAGCAGCCCGGCAATCACAAACTGCTATTTTGCAAAGAATTCCAGCACCTACAGTGGTGGCGGGATGTACAATAGAAACGGGAGCAACCCACTGATTACCAACTCAGTTTTTGCCGGTAACACCGCTATGTATGGTGCCGGTTTGTACAGTCAGAATAGTAATGCAACCTTTAAAACCAGCACTTTTGCCGGAAATGCATCCTATCAGGGAGGCGCGCTGTTTGCCGAGGGAATTGAGACCTCCACTTTGTCGGCCGGTAATTCCATTTTCTGGGGAAATACCGCTTCATCGCTGGAAGGTGCCCAAATGTATATCAAGGAATTAGTCACCTTAACCCTGACGAATTCGTGTTATTCAAACGAAACCAATGACATTTTTGGGTCCGGAACCTTTACGCCGGTTGCTTGCATCAACACCTATCCGGGCTTTAAGGATCCCGAAGCAGGAGATTTCAGTCTGGCCAGTTGTTCTCCTTGTATCAATATGGGTTTAAACTCATTGAATAGTGCAACTTTGGATATTCGGGGCAAAAGCAGGGTTCAGACCGTTGTAATTGATATGGGTGCTTATGAATTTACCAGCGGAACTGATCCGGAAGAACTCACTGCGGTAGCGGGTTCACTCACCAAATTACCGAATGCAACCACCGTATGTCATGGAACCAATGTATCGGCTACTTTGGTTGCCGGAACCGGTGGAAATGGAACCGATGAGATTGAGTCCAGAACCAATGATGGAACCGCCTGGTCGGCCTGGGCGGCTTATACTTCGGGCACTTCGATTTCCACTACCGGGAAAACCGGTGTGGAGATCCGTACCAGAAGGACTGCAACCTATTGTTCTGCTTCAGCATATACCACCGTTAGCTGGACCGTGCGTCCGTTATTTACTGCCGGTGCCATTGCCACTACCGGTGAAACGATTTGTTACAATGGCAATCCGGCTGTAATTGGTAGCACCACAGCAGCCAGTGGGGGCGATGCAACAATCACTTATCAATGGCAGAGCAGTTTGAATGCGGGCTTTACGGGTACGCCAACCGACATTAGCTCAAATACGGCAACTTACGATCCTCCAACAGGATTGCAGGTAACCACGTGGTATCGCAGGCAGGCTAAAGATGCCACCTGCAATACCAGCTGGAACAACTCGGATGGGATTTGGAAAGTAACCGTTTATAACAATTTCACCGCAGGGGCGATTGCCACTACTGGAGAAACAATTTGTTATAATGGCAACCCGGCTGTAATCGGCAGCACAACCGCAGCCAGCGGAGGTAATACAACGATC
>CAIXKO010000256.1 GCA_903919925.1 uncultured Bacteroidota bacterium
AGATGAAGTCAAGGTGGTTGAATTCCTTAAGATGGGACTCAGCGAAGCGGGATATGAGGTGGAGGCTGCCTTCGACGGTTTGATGGGTCTCCGTCTGGCAACAAGCAAAACCTTCGATCTGATCATTCTGGATGTAATCCTACCTGCTATGAACGGGTTTGATGTATGCCGTAAAATCCGTGAGAAAAATGTTTCCGTCCCAATATTGATGCTTACTGCACTTGGCACCACAGATGATAAACTGGATGGATTCAGCGCCGGAGCTGATGATTACCTGGTGAAGCCTTTTGAATTCATGGAACTTTTGGCACGGATCAAAGCCCTCTCAAAACGGTCATCGGCAGGATATATGGCAGGAAATTCCTTGACCGTTGCCGATCTGGAACTGAATCTGAATAAGAAAACGGCATTACGGGGTAATCATACGATTGAGCTTACTGCAAAGGAGTATACGCTGTTAGAATTCCTGATGCGTAACAAGGGGCGTGTAGTATCCCGGTCGGAGATTGCCGAAAAAGTTTGGGAGATCACTTTTGATACCGGTACCAATGTGGTAGATGTGTATATCAACTTATTGAGAAAAAAGGTAGACCGTGATTTCGATCACAAATTAATTCAAACCAAGATAGGACTTGGATATACCATTGATTCTGAATAGATGGAAATCAGAAAAAAAATCAGCATCCAGTTTACAGTAATTGTAGCTGTTATCCAGTTGCTTCTCTATTTAGCTATCTATATTTCATTTGCAAAATCGAGAGAGGATGATTTATACTCTAAACTAGAGGCAAAAGCCAAGGGTGTTGGACAAATGCTGATAGACATTGTGGAAATTGATGCGGTACTATTGGCAAAAATTGAGCAGAACAATCCGTTAAGTCTTCCTTATGAGAAAATCATCATCTATAACTATCAGAACAAAGTTCTTTTCTCCAGTGATGAGCATGGTGAAATATCTATAACTACGAGTCTGATCGACCAGGCAAGGTTAAACAATCGGGTTCGTACCCGGATTGGAGAATATGAGGTGCTTTGTAAATTTTATACAAACCCTAATGAGAGGATCGTAGTTGTGGTGGCCGCTATTGACACCAACGGATTTAAGAAACTGATTGCTTTGAGATGGATACTGGGAATCGTCTTTATTGTTGGGTTGGTTATCGTATATTTCGCCGGCCGGATATTTGCGGGCAGGGCTGTTCAGCCGATACTCAGGGTCATGGCTCAGGTAGATAAGATCAGTGTTTCCAATTTGAACGCCCGTTTGGAGGAGGGGCCCAGCAAGGATGAGATAGCGAGATTGTCGGCTACCTTTAACAAATTGCTTGAAAGGCTGGAAGCTTCTTTTAAGATGCAAAAAAGTTTTATTGCCAATGCTTCCCATGAAATGAATACGCCTTTAACGGTTATCACCGGCCAGCTGGAGGTTGTTCTGATGAAAGCAAGAACCAATCAGGAATATACCGATACCATAAACAGGGTTCTGTCAGAAATGCGCAACCTCAATATTCTGTCAGTAAAACTCCTTATGTTGGCGCAGGCAAGTACCGAATTAACCAACATAAGCTTTACTCTTTTAAGAATCGATGATCTTTTATGGCAGGTCAGAACGGAGATTATTTCCCGGTATCCCGATTTTTTAATCAAGATCGAAATGCATCAGGAAATAGATGATGCTGCTGATCTTACTGTTTTTGGGAATGAAATTTTACTAAAAACGGCCATAGCCAATATTATTGAAAACGGTTGCAAGTATTCCGACAATCACAAGGTAGAAGTCGATTTGGCTAAAGTTTCAGAGAACATTGTTCTACATTTTATAGATCAGGGAATTGGCATACCGGAGAACGAAATGCAAATGATTTTCCAGCCTTTCTATCGCAGTAAATCTGCGAAAAATAATGATGGCCACGGTATCGGACTTTCAATTGTCGAAAAAGTCATCGTCTTGCACAAGGGAAAAATCTCGGTCCACTCCGAGGTAGGTAAAGGGTCAGATTTTTGTATCCAATTGCCCTTGGCACAAAAGAACTCATAATTGGTTTTTTAATCTCATTTTAATCTGGTTTTCATTCCATCTTAACTTCCCGGGGTTACGTTAGTGGCGTAATCGAGCATCGGGTTTGGAATGAAAACATCTTTATACAGCAAACACAGGTCGGTCAATAATATATACAGGACAGTTTCTGTAATACTTTTCGTTCTGCTCATTCTTGGGTCAGTCTACCTGATATACAATTCCAAAAAACTCTCCGATAATGTTGACAGGGAACGGCTGGATAACGAGACACTTATCTCTGAGAAAATTCATTTGATCAGGAGACTGGATGAGGTTCAGAAAGAAGTTGCTGCGGCAAACGAAAAAAATCGGGATGTAATCCAAATTCTGGATTCAACAAAAGCTCGAGCAGATGAAAAGCAGAAAGAATTGAGGCGGCTCACTCTACATTTGGATTCCTTATTCATATACCGCAAAAAGTGTGATGACCTGCAAAGTAATAATCGCGATTTGGAAAAGAAGATTTTTGAACTTATTAATAAATAATACTTAACATCATGGCTAACAAAAAAGTTTCTGATTTTTTAAAAGCTTTCCTAATCTTTGCAGGTATTGTTCTGCTTTTGGTACTGGCTAAGGTCATATTCAAGGTAGCATAAAAGGAGACTAAAATTGCGTTCAATTGGGTCTTGATTAATTCACTATTTTAAAAGAATCAATTCGTTATAATATTCAGAAAAACAATATTCCTGAAATTGTCTGGACCCTATTGATTTTCAACAATCCAGGGACATAGCGGATTCATTCCGTCTATGTCCCATTTCTTATAATTTTTAGTTTTACAATCAAATACCTAAGGGTATGTTTATACTCATGGTTTTCATTTTTGTTCTGGGTTATGTTGCTATTGCCCTCGAACACCCCATAGGGGTAAATAAGGCTGCTACTGCACTGATTCTTGGAACATTAACTTGGGTAGCATATATGCTGGGATTGCCTGATATTCTGAACCAGGGTAATAGCAGTGCCTGGAATAGTTTTCTTTCGGTCAA
>CAIXKO010000257.1 GCA_903919925.1 uncultured Bacteroidota bacterium
ACGGCTATGCCCCTCACCCCTCCTTAACCCTTCACCCCTCACCCCTCCTTAACCCTTCACCCCTCACCCCTCCTTAACCCTTCACCCCTCACCCTTAACCCTTAACTTTTGTGGTATATTTGCCTCCTTGAAACTATTACCAAATGAAAAAGTACTTCTATTTATTTGCCACCCTCCTCTTTTCTGCCGCTTTGTTTGCTCAGAAACCTGTTGAAAAAACTTTTTGGAAAGAAGATTTCAACGGAGGTAAAATTCCTGCCGGCTGGCAGGTAATTACATTGAATGACAGTGCCTCAAAATGGTTTGTTACTGATCAGCCATTTCCAGGTTCACCCGGACGTAACTACCAGGCCCCTCCTATCGCCTCGGCGAGCCGGGGATACCATCTGCAAGTGGCACCGGGGGTTAGGGTAGATAAAAACTCCCGCTCCTGGAAAAAAATCAATATCTGGCCCGATTCTTATGTGCAAACACCTGCAATTGACTGCTCTGCGCATCGTTCGGTAGTATTGAAATTCCAGCAAAATTTCTTCTGGAACCGCCGGGATGCCGATAAAGGTGCCGGTTTGTATGTAGGGGTTAGTACAAACGCCCGGGAGTGGACCTATTTCAGCGTAAAAAATGAGATCGGATCGGGTGAAGATTGCCCAAACCCAATGGATATTGAACTCAATATTACCCGTTTGGCTGCAGGACAGAAAAATGTTTGGCTCAAGTTTTTCTGGAAAGGATACTACCAGTGGTACTGGATGGTTGACGATATCAGCCTCTCTGAAGCTTTTGATGCTGATGTACTTGCTTACCGGCTGATCAGTCATCCGGAAACAGGAAACCAGTTTGGGGCAGCAGATAATTTTAAATTTCAGATCATTAACCTGGGATCAAACGATATTATCAAGGATTTCGATTGCTATCTGAAAATAGACAACAGGCCCTTACTCAAGACTACCGTAAAAGCTGATGCAAAAAAGCCATTTAAGATTATCGACACCCTTACCGTTGCTTTTCCAGGTAACGACCTCACTGATTTCGGGATTCACAAAATCAGGTTTAACGCAGAACTACCAGGTGATCTGAGGCTTTCGAATGATACCATTGCAACTGTTCTTTACTCAGGAGCTTTCTCACTGGGTGATGTTACTGCGTTTAAAACGGTTGATGGAGGATACGAGTTTAAGTGTGGCAATGCCCTGTTGAAAATGCAATTTGTGAGAAAAGATATTTTCCGGCTCTGGATGGCTTATGATGGTGAGTATACCGACCCTGCCGGCAATGACATCGTGATCAATAAGCCTGATCAACCCGTGGAGGTTAAAAGTACCGATAAGGGCAGCTACTACTTATTCACCACACCCGAATTGGCTCTCCGGGCTTACAAAAAACCGCTAAGGTTTGCTTTATACAAAGCTGATAATTCTTCTTTGATATGGGAAGAAGCAAAAGGTATGACCTACGGAAAACAGACTGTTCAATACCTGAAGCGTCAGCCAAACGAATACTTCTACGGAGGCGGAATGCAAAATGGCCGCTTTTCCCATCGTGATAAAACCATTAAACTCACCATCGATTATAATTGGGAAGATGGCGGCGGTCCTAACCCGGCCCCTTTCTTCATGAGCACTGCCGGATATGGAGCACTTAGAAACACCTATGCATCAGGAGCTTATTCCTTTGGGGACACGATAAAACTGATCCACAATGAAGCTCGATTCGATAGCTATTTCTTTGCCGGAAACGGGCTGAAAGATATCCTCGGCGATTACACGGATATTACAGGCAAACCTTTTCTGATGCCCCGGTGGGCACTCAGTATGGGTGATGCCAACTGCTATAACAGGGGTGCCAAGGCCGATATCAAAACTACAGGAAGCAAGGGCACCGGTTTTGGAGGAACTACTCCTGATGTAATCAATATTATTGCAGATGAATACATTAAGCACGATATGCCACGAGGTTGGATTCTGCCGAATGACGGTTACGGCTGTGGATACACTAAGCTGGATTCGGTAGTTAAAGAACTCTACAAACGCGGTTTTTACACTGGTCTTTGGACCGAAAATGGTGTGGAAAAGATAGCCAAAGAGGTTGGCGAGTTGGGTTCACGATTATGTAAGCTTGATGTTGCCTGGGTAGGCGATGGGTACAAATTTGCCATCGATGGGGTGAAAGCTGCTTACGAAGGAATCGAAAATGCCAGCGATGCCCGCGGTTTCGTTTGGTCGGTATGCGGATGGGCCGGAACACACCGGCATTCTGTAGTGTGGACCGGTGATCAGAGCGGCAGCTGGAATTACATCAGGTGGCACATCCCAACATTGATCGGAAGCGGACTCTCCGCTCAAAACAGTGCAACCGGCGATGTTGACGGGATTTTTGGTGGCAGCGACTCCACCTACACCCGCGATTTGCAGTGGAAATGTTTCACACCCGTGCTCATGGGTATGTCGGGCTGGGCATCCAATAATAAAAATGGAATCAAGGACAAGCAGCCGTGGCTGTTTGGTGAACCTTTCACCAGTATAAACCGCAAGTACCTGCAGCTCAAACAACGGATGACTCCGTTTATGTATACCCTTTGCGCGGAATCAAACCACACCGGTGTGCCGGCTGTTCGCGGACTCGTTCTGGAGTACCCTACCGATCCTGTGGCTCTGGGCTCATTAACTCAATATGAATATTTGCTGGGCCGGGATCTCCTGGTTGCCCCTGTTTATAAATCGGAAGCTAAACGCGACAGTATCTATTTCCCCGCCGGCAACTGGATTGATTACTGGGACGGAACAATTTATCAAGGGAATCAATGGATCAGCAATTATCCGGCACCCCTGGAAAAACTTCCGCTTTTTGTGCGCTCCGGCGCTATCGTCCCGATGTACCAAAAAATGTTTTTTGATTGGGAAAGACCTACCGATACCCTCACCCTTGATATTTATCCCAATGGAAAATCTGAATTCGAAATGTATGAGGACGACGGACTAACGAGGGAACATCGCAAGGGCGTTTTTGCAACTACCAGATTCGAAGTGATCGATAACCGCACTGCCGGCAAACCAATGGAAATCGTGATTAATCCGGCTCAGGGCAACTTTAACGGACGATTGACCGAGCGTGTTTACCTGCTGGAAATTCATAGCACCACCGCGCCGAAACTTATTAAGAATCAAGGGTTAAAGGTAAAGGGTAAAGTAAGTAAGAAGGGTGAGGGGATAGAAAAGAAACAAATAAGGAAGAAGGGGAAAAATGGGGGCTGGAGCTTTGACCCGAATGACCGGGGGGGAATAATCAGGATTTGGACCGGAGTGGTATCAACTGATTCCCGCACCACGATTACTGTTCAATAATGTATTGCTATCCGATGTAATACTTTTCTTTTAAACTGACATGATGAGGAGAAAAATTGGTTTTGTGTTTTTCGCTATCGTTGGAATAGTATTGATATTTAATGGATTAAAATCCGGTAGCAGCCAAAAGGAGCTCAAATCGGAAGGCCGCCCTGCTGATTATTCCAACCTGATTAACCGAACAAGTCCGGGCGATAACTGGAAATCCATTGAAGCCGCCTCCATGCGGGATCTGATTGAATCGCGCCGCATGAAATCAGGATCTGATTCACTCGATAGATATTGGTCAGAGCGGGGTCCGGCAAATATCCCCGGCAGGATTACCGATATCAAAATTGATTATCGTTTGGGCCTGATTTATTGCCTGAGTGATCACGGATTGGTATTCAAGGGAAATCTGGATGGAACCGGCTGGAAATCGCTTAACGATCAGCATCCTCTGGCCCAGGATGTGGGCTGCTACCTGGATATTATCCAAATGGCTGATCATACCCGGATTCTTGTGGGAGGCTGGCAAAAAACCCTTGATGGATGGGGTGTTTTCTATTCCGATGATGATGGTGCTACCTGGCAGAAACCTGCCGGACTCTTTCAATATCCCGTATCGGGCATACGGCGGGGCAAAGCTGCCGGTGATGCAATATATTTGTTTGTTCAGGAATATTATGCCCGTCAGTCCACCGATTATTACACTATATATAAATCAGCTGATCAGGGTACTTCTTTCCAGGTATTGTATCGGTCAAAAATACGCACGGGTGAGGGCAACAGGAATACCAAAAGTGATATGTGGATAAGTGGATTAGCCTCATCCAATGACATTTACCTTGCACTGGAGGATAGCCTTTTCGTTGTTAGCAAACAGGATGGAAGTCGTGTTTTTAAAACCAGGATATCCGGAATATCTTCCGAAAACGGATTGCTCCTCACCGGTGCATCCAACAGCAACCCGGCAAGATTGCGTGCTTGGGTTGGCGATGCCGGAATCGCCCGTTTTTATGCTTCCAATGACGGAGGCAGCACCTGGACGCATAAAGGTGATTTTACCGATGGGGTAGCCGCTTATCCATTTGGTTACAACTCTTTTTCAGCCTCCTCATTTACCGCAGACACCCTCTATTTCGGAGGAATTCTGGCGATCAGGAGTACCGATGCCGGGTCCGGCTGGACTTTAATCGATATGGATCCTACCAAAAGTTATGCGCTCTATCACGGCGACGTGCCCAAAACGATGATGACCGTTAACCCGGACGGTGTTTCGGAAGTCTATTTTGGAACTGATGGAGGCTTATACAAACGTGATTCCGGCCATGATCACCTGGTAAACATAAGTATACCTGGCTTGAATTCCACCCAGATTTATAAAATGTCGAGCAAGCACAATGAGCCGGGAAAAATGTTTGTTGGCACGCAGGACAATGGCTACCTTAAAACACTCACCGGTTTTGACGGGCGCACAGCCGCAGATTTCAAAATGATCTGGGGAGGTGATGTAACCAATGTGGCATCAGGTGACAATGGGCGCACATTTTGGGTTTGGTGGTGGGGTGAAGGATGCAATTATGTAACCAAACCAGAGGAGGATTTTACTATTTCCAATTTCTCCCCTTCCTGGATCAACAAAGAGTGCCCTTATTGGGAAGCCCCGATCTGGGTTCCGGTGCAAAACCCGGATCAGTGTTTTACTTCCGGACGCCCCAAAGGCAGCTCAGGCAGTTACCTGATCCGTATCCAGGCACAAAAAAACGCTACTGCCACTGCCATTCAATATCCTTTCAATTTTAAAGCTTCTGCTGGCGATCTCGTCACTGCAATTGCAGTATCGCCCATCGATAGCAGCAATTGGTATGTAGCCACCGCCAACGGATATTTCTTTCGTTCAACAGATGCCGGAAAAACCTGGTCTTCAAAAAAACTTTTAGCTGCAAGCCTGTATGCCAGGGCCATTTATCCCTCCCGACTGGTATTGGGTAAAATTTGGATTGGCGGCAGTGGCTACTCAAACCCGGCAGTTTACTACTCTTCAGATAATGGCAATACATTCAAGGGCCTTTCAATCGGGCTCCCCAAAACAATTGTTGAAGCTTTTGATGCCAACCCTGATGAAAGCCTGCTTTTTGCTGCCACCGGCGTGGCCCCGATGATGCTCCGGACCGAAAACAATAGCTGGAATGATATTGCCGGTTCCGCCGCTCCATTGGTTCATTATATGGATGTTGAGTATATAGCTGAAATAAATACTGCCCGTTTTGCAACTTATGCCCGAGGAATATGGGATTTCACCGTACCAAAAAGTCTTGATATTCAAATTGATATAGTCAATCAATCCGAAATTCGAATCTATCCGTTACCTGCCCATGACCAAATAACTGTAGAAATCGGTCAGGTAATCAGCCAACCTGCCGAATTACGTTTGTATACGCTTAATGGGAAACTGTTACTGAGCCAAAAAGTAACTTCCAACCTCCAAACTCTGAATACAGCAGATTTACCGAGAGGTGCGTATTTGGTTAATATTAATTTCAACGGACAAAGCGAGAGCAGGAGGATTATCCTGGAATAAATTAAAGTGAGCTGATCTATTGGAACCCGAGCCTAACATAGCGATTCAGTCCTCTGCAATATCCGGTATCGGAGAATTCGAAAAGCTGTTCAAAACACATTACAGCCGGCTCTGCTCTTATGCCAATCTCTTTTTGAGTGACCCGGATGCCGCCGAAGATGTGGTGCAGGAGGTGTTTTTCAAACTCTGGAAAAACCGCGGTGAGCTGATAATCAATACTACTATAAAATCCTACCTGTTCCGGGCAGTGCGAAACGGCTGTATGAACGTTATCGATCATATTTCAGTCCGTGAAGCCTATAAAATTGTTAATGAGAATGATATAAAGGATAGTGAGGGAAATCTGATCGATGAAACCATTGTATCGGAATTGGAACAAAGAATTAAGGAAACGATCGATCTGCTTCCGCCTGAACGTAGGAAAATATTCATCATGAGCCGGTTCGATGGGCTGAAATACCGCGAAATTGCCGACCAACTGAATATTTCTGTAAAAACGGTGGAAAACCAAATGTATCAGGCTCTTCGGTTCCTTCGGGAAAAATTGGTGGACTACCTTCCACTAATATTCATAATCTTTAAAGGGCTATTCCGAAATGATTGATATTTTTTTGAAATAATTAAGTGATTATCGGATTTAAACTGTCATACCGATAGAAAAACAATGAAAAAGGATCCAACCCATATCGATCAGAAACTTCTGGTGCTTTATCTTCTCGAGGAGATTTCGCAGCAGGGCCGCAGCAAAGTGGAGGCCTGGCTCGATATTTCCGAGGAGAATCGGATCTTCTTTGATGGGTTTCGGAAAACCTGGGAGGAAACGGGGAAAATCGATGCCGGAATGGTAGCTTTTGATACCAATGCGGCTTGGGAAAAGATGAGCGGGAAAATCGGGAAGAACGAGAAGAGCGTGAAGAACGAGAAGAGCGAGAAGAACGTGAAGAAGGGGAAGAAGGGGAAAGAAGGGAAAGAGGTGGGGTGGAAGGTGGGGATGGTTCGGATTATTTTGGCGGCGGCGGCGGTGTTGGTGTTGGGGGTTATGTCGGTGGTGTTAGTGAAGTTTTTAAGGAATCAGGAGGAGCCCCGAATCGAAACCCTGGCAAGTTACTCGGTGCCTTTGCAGGATACCCTGAATGATGGATCAAATGTGATTTTAAATGCGGATACAAAATTGATTATACCAACAAAGTTTGCCCAAACCAGTCGTAGGGTGACACTAAGAGGTGAAGCCTTTTTTGAGGTTGCGCATGATAGCCTCCAACCATTTATTATTGATGCAGGTTTGGGACAGGTTAAGGTTTTGGGAACCTCTTTTCAAGTAAAGGCTTACCCTGATTCCGATCTGGAAGTTTTTGTGGAAAGTGGCCGGGTAGAATTATCTGCTTACCCTGCTGGCCAAGGAGATACAGTTAAAATAGTTTTGAAGGCCGGTGAAAGAGGAATGATAAAAAGAGGTACTCATGAAATCAGCAAGCCTGCCGAAATCGGTCCGGACGAGCTCTTTTGGGCAAATAAAAAACTGATATTCCAGGAAACTAAACTATCGGTTGTGTTCGACTTATTGAAAAAGCATTACCGTGCTGAGATTGAAGTGCAGGATGCCGCTATACTGAATTGCTTGCTGTCTGCCACTTTTACGGATGAGTCCATCGCGGAAATCATGGAAGTGGTTGCCGCATCATTCGATCTGAAAATGCACTGTGATCAGCAAAAGTTTGTCATTAACGGAAAGGGTTGCAGCAATGAAGATTAAGCATTTAACAATCATTTTGCTTTCCCTTCTGATTAGCCAGCCTGCGCACCTTTTAATGGCTCAAACCAATCACCTGGAAAAAAAAATATCGATTAATTTTAATCAGGTAAAACTTAAAAATGCGCTTCCAAAAATCGGTGAAGCAGGAGGATTCCAGTTTTCTTATAATTCCGAAATAATACCAGGGGATAGTCTGGTAAATATCCATGCAAAAGATCAACCCGTTAAAACAATTCTGAAGAATCTGGTTGGTCCTGATATCCGGTTTAAGGTGATTGGGAACCATGTTATCCTGTTGAGCGATGTTCCCTTAAAAAGTGAAAAATCAATTGATCATAACCAGGAATACACGATCACCGGCTACATTTATGATGCGCAAACCGGCGAAATTATTTCTTCTGCAAGTATATATGAGGTG
>CAIXKO010000258.1 GCA_903919925.1 uncultured Bacteroidota bacterium
AAATCATTATTTCATTCCTGTTTTTTTGTTCAGGAATGACTTTTGCTTATGGACAGGCTGATTTTGGTGCGTATTACACCAAACTGAAAACCGGGCAGAAGTGGGAAGAATACTCGCGCGTTGGTGAACATGCCGATATCATTGTACAAATGCCGAAAGCAAAAGGGCAGCTGGTTTTTTGGCGAGGTAACAGTTACCTGCCTTATTGGAAGACAGATCATGGACAGTGGGATTTATCTGAAATTGTTCACCGCAGCGGTGATGGGGAAAAGTCAATGCCGGATAAGGTAAACACTTACTCTCATGTCGAAATAATGGAAAACACTCCTTCGTCCATTATCATACATTGGCGATATTTAGCCAGTTTTACTATGGGAAATCCGCACGGCGAGGTAAATTCCAACAATTTTACCGAGGAGGATTTCCGAATAACTCCGGATGGCAAGGTGCAACGGGTAATCAGGAAGGGTACAGAGAAAATCGATGAATGGAACGACCCTTTAAACAGGACAACACAGGTTTTGAAACTGAGTGCTTCGGGGATTTCCGAAATTAGTTTAATAAATCCGGGTCATTCGCTGGAAAAAATCCTGATTAAAGGCAATCCGGTGAAAGTACCGATAACTGCAGACCCAAATTTGTGTTTTACATTTGATGAAGGAACCGGAGATAGTACTGCTGAAAGTATTTCCAAAATGAAAGTTCCGGTTCCGGGTCATAAAACCCTTTGGAAGAAAGGGGTTTCGGGAACGGCACTCCAGTTTGATGGCTACAACACGGTTGTATCGGTTCCGGCAAGTCCATCACACAAACTTTCGGGCGGGAGTTTATCCATTGAGGGCTGGTTTGCTATTGGTGCTTATCCCTGGAACTGGGCTCCCATTGTACAGCAGGGCGATGACGACGGATTTTTCCTGGGAGTGGACAGTCACGGTTATCCGGGGTTTATGGCAAAAATTAATGGTTGGTGGCACCAGCTCAGTGTTCCGAATAAACCGCCATTCAAAGACTCCAATCACCTGGAGTTATTCAGATGGTATTGTATCACAGGTGTTTACAGCAAAACCGATGGAATGATGCGCCTGTATATCAACGGAATTGAAATTGCCAGCAAATATGCCGGCACCGGTGGCGTGCAAACGGTAAACGCTGATATCAGGATTGGCAAGGCGGACCAATTGAGGCAACCCACTGAAGGTACCAACACAAACCTGGAGAGCGATTATGGCTTTGACGGATTGATAGATGAACTAAGAATTTATAACGTTGCCTTTAGCGCATCGCAGGTGGCCGGATCCTTTAAGAACCTCGATCCTGGTACCGACTTGGCCAGGTTGCCTGATATGCAGAAAAGAAGTTTCCCAAATCCATCAACTAACGGGCGGTTTGGTGCGGTTTTCACCCATCTGCCCTATTACGAAACCTGGGAAAACCTTTGGAGGTTTGGGCAAAATGCCGATGTTGTTATTGGCTTCGATCAGCTTCCGGTGAAATATGTTTTTTGGCGGGGTGTCAGCTATATTCCTATGATGGTAAATGAATTGAACCAGTGGTTTACCAACGAGTTTAGTGAAACCGGTTTTTCCGAAACTGCACCCGGTGATTGCGAGCCCATGTCGGACAAAGGTTGCTGGGATTCACATGTCAGAGTGATCGAAAACAATGCGGCCAGAGTGGTTATTGAGTGGCGCTACCGTCTCGCAAACGCCAGCCATCACTGGGCCAATTACGATACATCAACGGGCTGGGGAGATATGGCAGACTGGTACTTTTATATTTATCCTGACGGAGCGGTTACCAAGAATATGCGGTGTTATGCATCCTACCCTGATACCTGGTACGAATGGAACGAGCAGATAGCCGTATTGGGCGAGGGGCAGCAACCAGGAAGCGTTATTGAAAAAGAGCCGGTCATGACACTGGTCGACAGCACGGGAAAATCATTTGAGTACAACTGGGTTTCCAATCCCCCGAATCCGGATTACAAGGGAAAGATTATCCAGAAGATTCATTTAACAGGAAAGTATGATCCGTTTTCCATTCAGGAGTTTAATGGTGGCAGCGTTTATAGCGGTGAAGTTACCTGGTATTCGGTTACCCCATCGTGGAACCACTGGCCCACTGCGCAGATTAACTCTTCAGGTCGCAATGCGAGTTTCCCGGACCGGGCAGCACACAGTTCCATCTCCGGGATTTTGTGGCCTGCGAGTTTGCGCGAACGCGGTAAAATTTCTTTCAATGAATTGAACCTGATCGAAGGAATGACTGATAAACCAGCTGCTGCATTGACCAGTCTGGCAAAATCGTGGCTAAAAGCGCCCTCCATTGCCAATGTTAAAGGAGGAATCAGCAAGGGGTATGAGCAATCGCACCGGGCCTATCAATTTGTTTTTGAAAATGAGAAGCTATCCTTCCAAATTATGGCTACCAACAATAATCCCGTCCAAAACCTGTGTTTTGAAATAAAAAATTGGAAAACGAGAACAGCCAAAGCGGGTATTAAAGTCAACGGTGTTTCCCTGGTTGCCGGACCAAACTTCCGGCAGGGGGTTAACATCGATACTGACGGAACCAATACTTTAATTGTGTGGGTTGGTTTGTTAGCCGATCAGCCTCAGAGTTTTGAAATATATCCCGAAAAAAATTAAGCGATTTTATATGAGATTCATATAATCGGAGGGTACTAATTAAAGTTGTGGAAATTTGGGCAACAATTGAACCATAAGTTCTGAAAGTTTAATCAGCGATAGGTTAGGGAATGCAAAACAAGGAATGTTAGTTTTGGTTAAGTAAATTGTAAGGTTGTCGATGAATTTATTTGTCGGCAACCTTTTTTTTGATCTTTTCAGCAGGTTAGTGATACTTCCCCATTGAGTTACTCATGAAAATTTGCACATTTGTTATGAGATTTTATCCAATGGCGGATACAACATAATTGGGAAAATAGTTCCCTGAGTTTTAAGACCTGTGAATGATAACATTGGAGTGGGATGCATTGGGGGTTGTTAGTTGTTGCCAGAAATGGCAATATGTAAACTGCTGGAGGCCCGGATTACAGTATTTCCTGGTGCCAGGGTATCCCTATTACATTTATCGCAGATCCCCGGTTGTTTTTTTTATGGACAGAAGAGGAGATGCCGGCCGGTCCTTTTTCCCTAAACATTTCAATAGTAATGTCACCTTTGATTTTTTAATTAACTATTTATTACCAAAACTTAAATTTTAAATTACCAATGAAAACAATAAATGGACCTTAAAATGATATAAAAAGAAAGAAAATTGTAATTATAATTTTCTTTAAAAATAATTCTTTTTGTATTTTATTAAATTTAAAGCTTTGAAAAACTATGAAAAAATTCAAAATTTTTAGGGAATTGGATTTTTGCTCCCTGAAAGTAACATTACGAATTATACCATTTGCTATTCTTTTTCTAATTTCGGGAGTATTACCGACTAATGCCAGCAGCTACTCCGGAACAGAAGCCGGGTATTTTAAAAGGATTACCGGAACAGTTTCTGATAAAGCAGGAAATCCTCTACCAGGGGTTAACGTTTTTATTACCGGAACCCAGCAGGGAACTTCCACTGATATGGCCGGTAAGTATAGTATTGAGGTTCCGGCGGATGCTAAAAGTCTGACTTTCTCCTATATCGGAATGGAACAGCAAGTTGTAGGCATTGGTGATTCCAATGTGATGAACGTGGTACTTACCGAGTCCTCAATCGGGTTGGGCGAAGTTGTTGTAACAGCTTTGGGTCGCTCCAAGGAATCCAAAAAGCTGGGGTTTACAGCTGATCAGATTTCCGGCTCTTCATTGGCCGAAACCAGGCAGATTAACCCGGTGAACTCCCTGATGGGGAAAGTTGCAGGGGTACAGATCGATCAGGCCGGGGGCGGACCATTTGGAAGCTCGCGTATTGTGATCAGGGGTAACTCCACACTGGGCAAGAACAACCAGCCTATTTTTGTGGTTGACGGAGTTATTGTTGACAACGATGCCTATACCGGTGGCAAGGACTGGGGTAATGACCTGAAGAATCTTAATCCCGATGATTTCGAGAGTGTGACGGTACTAAAGGGTTCTGCTGCAGCGGCTCTCTACGGATCACGCGCTATTAACGGGGTAATCCTCATCAACACCAAGAAGGGTAAGAAAACCCCGGGTCTGGGAATCGACTTTTCTCAGTCATTCATGATGTACGATCCTTATAAGGGACCGCAATTCCAGAATGAATTTGGTGGTGGTACCGTTGGAGCCTTCTTCACCGATACCCGTGAACCGAACTACAAGCCCAACGAAAGCTGGTATACTAAAATTTTCCCGATCGACCCAATCACCAAAGAACCTTACATCGATCGTCAGATTGGGCGCGAAGGGGAGAACTGGGGCCCAAGAATGCTCGGACAGGCAGTGCGCAACTACGATGGCACCATGACTACTTATTCACCGCAGCCTAACAACTTCCTGGATGCCTACCAGCAAGGTGCGATGAACAGTACCAACCTGGCCTTTCAGGGTGCAACCGACAAGGCAACCTTCCGTTTCTCCTACACCCGTGACAATCAGAGGGGAATCATTGCCAAAAACGGTTTGCTCAAGAATGGTTTTAATCTTAGAACCACCTACGATTTCACCAAATTCCTGAGTGCTGACATCAGCATGGATTATGCAAATACCGACATGGAGAACGCAGCCGATGGTGGCATCGGATGGAATTTTATGTGGACTGCCCCAAGGAATTACGATACCAATTATTGGCAGCTGCGCAGTAATTACATCAGCAAGCTTGGTGGTGCGCCCAACGCCTGGGATCCGTTAGAAACTAACAAAGATCCGCTCTCCGGCACCTGGTACGGACTGTATGAAAACACCATCACCCGGCAGGATCAAAGTGTGAGGGGACGTGTTGCCCTTACCGCTAAAATTGCCGATTGGTCAAACTTTATCCTCGAAGGCAACCTCAGTAACATCTTTGGTAAACAAGAAAGCAAGATGCTGGGTACCGGCAGGAACTTCGACGGTGGTGCTTACAGTTTGGGCCATTCCGAGAAAAACAGCAACTTCCTGAAATGGATGTGGACATTCAATAATATCAATATCTCAAAGGATATCAAACTGAACGGATTCGTAGGGGGTGAAAGCCAGCGGATTTTCCGGACCTATACCACCGGAAGTACCAGCGGCGGTTTGCTTATCCCGGGCAACTATTTTATTGCCAACTCCAAAAATCCACCGTCAGTAGGCGGAGGTGTTTCCTATAATAAAGTCATCAACTCTTTGTATGCGAGTGCCGACCTGGAATGGAAGAACCAGTTGTACCTGACCGGAACCTGGCGGGGTGACTGGTCATCGGCTCTTACCTATGCCGACGGATCAGGAAACAATTTCTACAACTATCCTGCAGCCAGTTTGGCATGGATCTTCACTGAAACCTTCAAGCTTCCGAAAGCCATCTCTTTCGGTAAACTGCGCGCAAGTTTGGCAGCCCTCGGAAAAGATACCGATCCGTTCATCCTGAATCCAGGTTATTACTTTTCAGGTGCCATTACCGGCCAGGACGGTGATCCTTCGTCTGCAACCTACAGTTCAAGCACCACTTTGGCTCCTAACATCATGCCTGAGCGCAAAATTGCCCAGGAAGTTGGTATCGAGTTGCGTTTTCTGAAAAATCGTGTTGGGTTCGATGTATCCCTTTATAAGGACAATACCTACAACCAGATCATTGATATCTCCACTCCGATTGAATCCGGTGTGAGCGGCATCAAGATCAATGCAGGTAATATTCAGAACAAGGGTATTGAACTCACTATTGACGGAACTCCGGTAAAGACCAGAAATTTTACCTGGTATTCACGGGCAATCTTCTCCAGAAACAGGAACCTGATTGTTGCGCTTTCTGATGGACGCACCGAGTATCCGCTGGGCGGCGAGGCTGCTGAAGTCAGTTCATGGGCAGTTGTTGGAAAATCCTACGGGATTATCAGATCAACCATTGCTGCTGAAAGGTACAATAACAAGGAGAATGCAAATGATCCCAAGAACGGTATGCCGATTTTAAGCTGGAGGGGTGATGCACGCGCTGCATTCCCGGCACGTAGCAACAAGTGGAAAGAGCTGGGCGATATCAATGCTAAGTTCCGCGCAGGCTGGACCAACGAGTTCTCCTATAAGAACTGGGCACTGAGTGTACTGGTGGATGCCAAAGTTGGTGGCGACATGGCTATCACCGCACTGCGATTCGGTCTCCATACCGGCGCATTACCGAGCACCTTAAACGGACGTGATGCAGAACATGGCGGTATCACATGGACAAGCAAGTATGACGGCCAGACTTACGATGACGGTTTGATCGTGGACGGCGTTTTCGCTCCAGGACAGAAAATTACTCAACCCAATGGTACCAATGTTGAAGTTGGCGGAATGACTTTCCAGGAAGCTTATGACAAAGGTTTAGTTGAACCAACTCATGCTCCGCAGTTCTATTATCGCTACGGATCATCCTCAACCGGTGTTATCGACTATGCAATCGTGAAGAGCACCTGGGTAAACCTGCGCCAGCTTGCACTCTCCTATCGTCTGCCGCAAAGCATGTGCGATAAGATCAAGCTGAATTCGGTTACCATCAGCCTCATCGGCAGGGACCTCTTCTACCTGTACAATTCGTTGCCATACGATATCAACCCGGCTTCGCTGAATTCAACCTTTACGTCAGCTGTTGGCGAATTGGGTGTTGCACCGATGGTTCGCTCAATCGGCGGTTCAATCAAGGTAAGCTTCTGATATCAAGTTAGTTAATGTTAATCATTTAATCTTTAAACGATGAAAAAGAATCTGTTATACATCATATTGGCAACCTTCACCGGCTTGTTCTCTGCTTCTTGCACCAAGGATTTTGAATCCCTGAACAAGGATCAGAGTGTGGTCAGCGACATTGATGTCAAATATCTGTTCACTTATTCACTGGAATGGCTCCAGAACTACCGCGAGGGCGAGTGGGTATGGGAAGATGCCGAACAATGGCTGAGAGCAGCCCAGTTGATGACCGCTGAGAATTATGAACTCTCAGGGTCGGTTAACTCACGTTACAGTGTGTTTTACGAGAGAATCCTTCCGAATTTGTTCGAAATCAGAAGGCTGGTCGATATGAAAGCCGACAAGGAAAAGTACCAGAAAATGGTTGCTGCAACTTATATCGTGCAGGTATTCCAGGGATTGAAGGTTACCGACATGAACGGTTCGATTCCTTATACCGAAGCCATTAAGGGCAGGGCCGACGGCAAATACAATCCGGTATACGACAACCAGAAAACCTTGTTCGACACCTGGGTAAAGGAACTCAATGCATCCATTGCCTTGCTTGAATCCAATCTGGATAGCCAGGAATCTTTTGGCAGTAACGATGTATTCTTCAAAGGCGATTGGTCGAACTGGGTAAGGTTGGCAAATGCGCTGAAACTGAGAATTGCAGCCCGTTACCAGAACCAGGACCAGGCAAAAGCCAAAGAAATCTTCAAAGAAGTAATGGCCAACAGCACTGGGGTATTCCGCTCCACGCTTGACCAGATGACTTACAATAACACCGAATATGGCGGATTTTCCGAGATTGACTATCGCAGCCGCAGGTTTGCCATGGAAACAGTTGTTGATTTCATGAAAACCACCGGTGATCCACGTTTGGGCATTTATTATGAGAAAAACTCTTTGGTTGGCGCATTCCGCGACAGCCTTACCAAGTACAATGTGAGCCTTCCCGCCTGGATCAATGTGAATGATCCTAACATCCAATGGCAGGGTGGCCCGGCTAACTGGCAGGCTAATCCCGACAAAAGCAACTGGTTTTACAATCAGTTCCAGGTCGGTAACACCAGATACTCCCTCATTTCGGGCATCAACCGCCGGTTCTTTAATCCGCGTATCGATGGTGCCAACGGCAAGGTGATCGATGTTATTGTTTCCTATGCTGAAGTATGTTTCCAGATCGCTGAATTTGTTCAGAAGGGATATGGTTCCGGTTTCGATACCAAGGGAACTGCTGCCGACTGGTACAACAAGGGGGTACGTGCTTCGATCCAAACAATGAACGACATAGCTGTTGTTGCCGGTTCGTATTCTGTTGCTAATGTGGATGCCCTCATCAATGCTTATCTTGAGCAACCTAAAGTGAAGCTGAATGGAACAAACGATCTGGAAAAAATATATATCCAGCAACTTTTCAACTTCTACAAACAGGGTAACGAGGCATTTACACTGGTACGCCGCACCGGATATCCGAAATACAACTCTACCCTGCTGGCTCGTGAGCATGTTGACGAAATGATTGCCAGAAGGTACTGGCTGCTTGATCCGGGTGAAGTTAACCGCGTAAACTGGATGGCGGCTATGACCGAACAGGGTTTCACCCCTGGTGACCGGTCCATGGAAAAACTTAGCACCGAGTGGATCTGGTTTGATAAAAAATCTCCGAACTTTGGGGAAGGTAATTAGGTAAATTCTATACCTTGCTCTGTATCAGAATAATGATGCTTCCTGCGGAAATGGTCCGCGGGAAGCATTATTAATAGTTGATTGTTTTCAATTGTATGGTTTAGCGATTGAGCCAGATTGCTGGCCTTATAATCAATTAGTTCATTCATTATGATTTCCAACCGATCAAACTTGCGGCGTTTGTTTTTGGTTACCCTGCTTTTTTCCGGTAGCCTTTGCATTTCTGCTCAGGAATTGTACAATCAGTCATTCGATTGTTTCTCGATGTTGGTGGGTAAAAAAGCCTCTGCCGATGGTTCGGTTATTTTTGCACACAATGAAGATACGGGTCCCTCACAAGTAAATTACTTTCAGGTTCCGCGGATGAAGCATAACCCTGGCGAGATAATCACTCTTCAGGGAGGAGGCATCGTTCCACAGGTAAGCGAGACCTTTGCTTATTTATGGATCAATATTCCTGTGTGTGATGTTTGTGATAGTTACACCAATGAGCATGGAGTTGCGATAGGCTCCGATGGATGCCCCTCATGGGAAGATAAACCTGAATTAACCGATGGCGGCATAGTATTCTGGTTGCGCCGCATTGTGGCCGAAAGGGCCCGCACAGCCAGAGAGGGCGTGAAAATTGCGGGTGAATTGATTGATAAATTTGGGTATGCCTCCTCCGGACGCACCTATATTATTGCTGATTCACTGGAGGGCTGGTTTTTATCGGCTGTTATCGGTAAACACTGGGTAGCTCGCCGGGTACCTGATGATCAGGTTGCCATTGTTGCCAATTGTTATACCCTTCAGGAGATCAACCTCAATGACACGGTAAATTTCCTTGGATCACCTGATATTATCGACTATGCCATTAAACGGGGATGGTATGATCCGGCAAAAGACGGGGAGTTCCGCTTTGCCAGGGCTTACACCAGTCCCGGTTCACTAAATCACCCGGGCAATACCGGCCGCATGTGGCGCGGGGCACGGTTGGTTACAGGTGCTCAACCCGATTCAACCAAAGTGTATCCCTTTTCAGTTAAACCGGGAAAAAAACTTTCTGTTCAGGATGTTATCTCCTTCCAGCGCGATTACTACAAAACCGCCTGGCCGGTTGTTTATGGGAATGACGGACGATTGATACCGCATGCAACTGGCGACAATTCATTATCGGGCAACGGAACCCAGTACAGTTGCGTGGTCCATCTCCGGAACTGGCTGCCCCAGGCCATCCGAACGGTTGTATGGATTTCACCATACCGGCCCGAAGTTCAGACTTACACACCCTGGTATCCTGCAATCAGCATTATACCAAGTGTTTATGCTAATGGGGATTACCAATCGGCCTTGCAGGTGCAATTTAATCCCCAGGGTAAATTAGAATATCTTGACAGCAAACTGGCATTCCGCAGATTTGTTGCCCTGGCCAAATGGGCCGATCAGGATTACGGAGCAAGGGCTCCGGTTATCCTTAAGGCTATGCAGGCAAATGAGTCGGAAGCCTTTGAAATGCTGTCTATCGCAGAAAAGGCTTATGTAGAAACTTGCCAATCAGACCCGGGCGCATCCGATCGCCTGATCAATAAATTCACACAAAAAGTAGCCGCTAAGGCTTATAAAACTGCCGGAGGGCTTCTAAAATGATTCATTCCGTTGACCGCAGGTCCTTTCTTCGAATTTCGGCCCTAACCGGGGCATTTATGGGAATTCCGAATCTGATCAGTGCGAGTGAAACCGCTGATGTTGATCAGATTATCGACCGCCTGGCACAAACACCGGCTGCTACGGGTAAGTCGGTCATCGGGCTAACCGTTCCGCCGGTCAAACAGGTTAGGGTAGGAATTATTGGCCTTGGGGCCCGTGGATCTTTTCACACGATGACGGTAGCGGCATTGTGCCCCGAAAAGGCAAAGATCGTGGCCATCTGCGATATTCGCGAGACTTCTGTTGATAACATGTTAAATGCGCTGAAAGAAAAGGGCCAGAAACCTGAAGTATATAAAGGGAGCGCCGATAGCTGGAAACAGATGGTTGCCCGTGATGATCTCGACCTGATATTTGTTTGCACACCCTGGGAGCTGCATGCGCCCATGGCAGTGGAATCTATGCGAAGGGGCAAACATGTGGCAGTTGAAGTTCCCGCAGCCATCACCCTGGATGAGTGCTGGGCCCTGGTGAATACAGCCGAGGAAACTCAGCGCAACTGCATGATACTCGAAAACTGCTGCTATGGCGATGAGGAGCTCTGGATACTGAACATGGTGCGAGCCGGAGTGTTTGGCACCATCACTTATGGCGAAGCCGCTTACATTCACCGGCTCCGGAGAATGTTGTTCGGATATGATTATTACAATCAGTGGAGGATAAGGCACAATCTGGCGCACGATGGGAACCTGTATCCCACTCACGGGCTGGGGCCTTTGGCGCAATACATGGATATACAACGCGGCGACCGGTTTGAATACCTTGTTTCGCAAAGTTCTATTCAAGCTACACTCTCGGAATTTTCGAAAACAGTTTCCCCGGATAATGAATTTTACAACCGGACGGATTTCAAGCATGGTGATATGAATACTTGTCTGATCAAGACGGCCAAGGGCAGGATGATCCATTTATATCACGATGTAGTGACTCCAAGGCCTTACTCCAGGAAAAATTCATTGGCCGGAACCCAAGCCTATCATGAAGGGTACCCAAGTCGGTTGTGCCTTGGGGAGAGCGACGAGCAGTGGATTCCGGAGGCTGAATATCAAACTTTCCGAACAAAATACGGGCACCCGATCTGGGATCGGCTTAAGAGCGAGATCGCAAAAAATAATGGTCATGGTGGGATGGATTTTGTTGAAATCTACCGATTAATAGATAACCTGAACCGCGGCGTGCAGCTTGATATGGATGTTTATGACGCTGCCTCGTGGAGCGTGGTAACCCCCCTTTCAGAGATTTCTGTTGAACTGGGCGCTGTCCCTGTTAAGTTCCCTGATTTCACACGTGGCAGATGGAAGGAAGTTCGTGAACTTCAGATATTGATAGACTAAATGAAAAGCCTTCTTTTTCTGTGTGCAGCCTTTGCCATTTCTGTACTCCTTTTGGTTTTAACAGCCGGACGGTATTCGAATGCATCAGAACCAAATAAACCTCTAAAAATTTTTATCCTGGCAGGTCAGTCCAATGCCGTTGGCTATAATAACATAGGCGAGTTTCATGGGAATAAGGAGGAACTTGACACTAAGCTCAGCAAAGTTTCCAAAATCTTGTTTTGGCCCGGTAGCAATGCCCGCAAAGAGTTTTCCGGCAGATGGATAAAGTTGAGGCCCGGCGTTTCCGGAATTTCCGGTTCTCCTCCGTATAACGAGGGTTGCTTTGGGCCGGAAATAGGATTTGCCATGAAAATTGCGGAAGCATTTCCTGGAGAGGAAATAGCTATCATAAAATTTGCTGAAGGTGCAACCGGAATCGCGCGCAGTTCAGATTACAACGACTATATTCCTGCTCTTCAAGGATTTGACGATAAAGGAATTAACTTTCACCCACCGGTTGGATCCATCAAAGCCGGACAGCTATATATTGACCTGATTCAGAATATTAATGCGGCCTTGTCAGCTCTCAAAAAGGAGGGCAGGAATTATAAAATCAGCGGATTCCTTTGGATGCAGGGAGAGCACGAGGCGGGTATCAGCAAAACAATGGCAGGCGATTACGAGGATCTTTTGAAGCTGTTAAGTAAGTCCGTGAGAAAAGATTTGGATACACAAGACCTTCCTTTTATCATCGGGGAGATCAACAGTCATACGTGGGCATTTGGTGATCTGGCCAGGCAAAGACAGGTTTCATTTTGTTTGGGTGATGGCCATGCGGCGCTGGTGAAAACAGTTGATCTACCTAGAAATGGTGTTGGAGACAAGGCTCATTTTGATGCCGACGGGATGATTACTCTTGGGGAAAGATTTGCGAAGGCAATGCTGAAATTCTTTGACTAAAACGCATACTTGTTTTAACTTAAGATTATTATGAGAAAAGTTATTCTGATTCTCTTCATCCTGTCCGGAATAATCCAAACCGCGCGCCCCTCCGGAGGTGACACCATCCGTTACAATTACATCAATCCCAAATACTACCTGTGTCATTATACGAACGCACCGGTAAAAATTGACGGCAAACTCACCGAAAAGGATTGGGAAACGGTTCCATGGACGGATAATTTTGTTGATATTTTCATTGGCAACAAAGTTCCGCCACCGTTTAATACGAGGGTGAAGATGCTCTGGGACGATAAGTATTTCTACTTTGCTGCAGAGATGAAAGAGAAAGATATCCGGGCCGTATTCACCAAACGGGACACCGTTATATGCCTTGAAAATGATATAGAAATATTCCTCGATCCCAACGGGGATAATCACGAATACTTTGAATACGAGATGAATGCTTTGGGAACCGTGTGGGACCTTTTTCTGGCCAGGGCATACCGCGATTCTGTGAATCCCGATAATGGCTGGGATATCGAAGGGTTGCTCACCGGGATCAGTATCAACGGGACACTGAATAAACCAGGAGATACCGATCAGCATTGGATAGCTGAGATAGCCATTCCATGGACCGCCTTTGAAAAAAACGGACGGATGCCGATCCCGCCGAAAGAGTACGATCAGTGGAGGGTTAATTTCCTTCGTGTGGAATGGGCCCCGAAAATTGTAGAAGGCCGGTATGAAACAGATAAAACTATTCCTTGCAACAATTCGGTTTGGTCGCCGCATCAATCGGGTGGTATGCACGATCCTGAATCCTTTGGCATTGTGCAGTTTACCAGGCAAGATCGCAGCAGAGCGCGGATCATCCCCGATCCATCATTGCCGGCAAGGAGCGCGCTGATGCAAATCTATTTTGCCCAAAAAAAGTTTTTTACTGAGCATAAAAAATACGCCTCATCGCTTCATGAGCTTGGACTGGTGCCATTCAAGCTGGAGGGTACAGTCATTTCCCCGGCTATCGGAATAAAGCCATTTGGGTATATCGCATCGGTAATTCAAACGGAAAGAAACCAGAAAAGCACCTGGCATATAAACGAGGTATCGAGGATCTGGCGGGAATAGCCATTTATGCAGGCTTGAGCCATTGTCATGAAATGAAAAGCTAAATTTGCTCAGACCGCGAAAGCAGCAAAATAAAAAGTTTATGAAAACCTTTGAAAAAGTATTCCTGATTCTCCTGGTAGCCTTTTGGTGTGCAATACCAGGGTCTGGAAAATCACAGACTTTTACTGACTATCATGGATTCAAATGCCTGGAATTCAAATTCGAAGGGCATGATGCAAAAATTGTTTTTCCCGAAAAAGCGGAAGAACAGCGTCATTGGATCTGGAGGGCCCGGTTTTGGGGCCATGAGCCGCAAACGGAGATTGCATTGTTGAATAAGGGTTTTCATGTGGTATATGTTGACGCAGCGGATTATCGGGGCAATGGGGAAGCGGTTGGTTTGTGGAACCGGTTTTACGGTTACCTGATAAAAAACTATCAACTGAATTCAAAGGCCGTTCTGGAGGGTATGAGTCGCGGAGGGCTCTACATATATAATTGGGGATCGGAAAATACCGGTAAAGTTGCCTGCATTTACGCCGATGCACCGGTTTGCGATCTGAGAAGCTGGCCCGGTGGAAAAGGGAAGGGAAAAGGAGCACCTGAGGAGTGGACGGAACATCTTAAGGCCTATAATATTACGGAGGAAACCGTGAATCAGTTCAGGGGCATGCCCATATATAACTGCGTTAAACTGGCACAGGCCCATGTTCCGGTGTTGCATGTGTGCGGCGCAGCGGATGATGTGGTTCCGATTGAGGAGAACACTTATGTTTTGGAAAAGAATTTCAAGGAGGCAGGAGGTGATATCCGGGTAATAGTCAAGGAAGGTATCGGCCATCATCCCCATAGTTTGAAAGATCCGGCCCCGATTGTCCGGTTTATCCTGACCAACACCAACCCTTCATTGATGGATTCGCCTTTACCCGATGAAGCGATGATGGATATAAACTTTAGGAGCGGAATGGATAATTCCAGAATCAGTTTTGAAAAGAATAAAAAGGGGCGGGTTGCATTTCTGGGTGGTTCCATTACTTACAATGCGGGTTGGCGCACCATGGTTTGCGATTACCTGGAAAAGCGTTTTCCCGGAACTTCGTTTGAATTTATCAATGCAGGGATTCCCTCTATGGGATCTGCGCCGGGCGCCATGAGGTTTTCGACCGATGTACTTTCAAAGGGGCAGATCGATCTCCTTTTCATGGAAGCTGCCGTGAATGATGAGACTAACGGGATGACCCCGGATCACCTTCTCAGAGGAATGGAAGGCATCATTTACCAGGGGCTGAAATCGAATCCATTTATGGATATTGTGATGATGCAATTTGTTGACCAGGGAAAGATGGCGGATTACAACAACGGCATTATCCCCGTTGTTATTGAGCAGCATGAAAAGGTGGCCGGATACTACTCCGTGAACTCTATCAATCTGGCTAAGGAAGTAAACAACAGAATTCTCAACGGGGAGTTTACCTGGCGCGATGACTTCAGGGACTTGCATCCATCTCCATTTGGGCAGGAATTGTATTTCAGGACCATTAAAAGTTTGCTCGAAAACAGGTGGAAAGGACCATTATCGGCTGAGCCTGTTGCGAAAATTCTACCGGCGCAAACCCTGGATCCATATTCCTACATCAATGGTCATTATGAACGGTTGTCCAATGCGAAAATGGGAAAAGGCTGGAAAATCACAAAGAATTGGAAACCATCGGATCAAGCAGGTACCAGAGAGGGTTTTGTTAATTTGCCAGTACTGGAAACTTCTCTGCCAGGAGCTGTTCTAAAACTTAATTTCAACGGAAAAGCTATCGGTGTTCTGGTCACCTCCGGTCCCGATGCCGGGATTCTGGAGTTCAGCATTGACGGTTCGGATTTTAAAAAAGCCGATCAGTTTACCGAGTGGAGCACCGGGCTGCATCTGCCCTGGCTCATCGTGCTGGATGATGAACTTAAAGATGGCGGGCACCAGCTGACTCTCCGTATGTTGGCTGAAAAGAACCCGAAAAGTACAGGAACCTCCTGTAGAATTCATCAGTTTGCAGTAAATTGATAAACCAATAAAACCCGAGAAACAAGATGAGGAAGGTAGTATTTTTAGTATTCGCAATTTGCCTGGGCGGTACCGTTTTGGCACAGCAGGTTTTCAAAACAACCTCTTTTCAGATGCAAATCGGTCCAAAATCAGAAATTATCCAACTGATGGATCTGAAAAGCAAAATCAGCAAAGTAAATTATGTGCCTGAAGGAAAGCCTGGCTATCTGATCAGGGTAAAAAGTAAAGGAAAGGACTTGGCACCGCTTGAGATGGAAGTTAAAGGCAGCTTCCTTTTTCTTATTTTCGGGGGAGGCATTGAATTGCATGTCCAGGCCGTCCGGAATAATGATTACTTGCGGTTTGAATTGATTAAAGCTGTTCATCCCGAGATGATTGATGCGGTGTTATGGGGTCCCTTTAATACCACGATAAATGATACGATTGGGGAGATGGTGGGCGTGGTGCGTAATAAGGATTTTGCCATCGGTATCCAGACCCTGAATCCGAAGACCAATGGAGGCCGGATATTGAATGAGGAGGGAAGCGGTGGGGAATTCAACACGGCGTCAAAAGAGGATTTTGGGTCTGCCCTGCAGGCGAACTGCATGAACCATTCACTTAACCGGGTGATGACGGTGTGGAACAATCACAAGAATACACCGGTAGGGGCGATCAAAGGATATACGATGGAGGGAAGTGCCATTGCACTCTTTGGAACGGTTCCTTCGGATGTATTACCGATGATTGGGCGGATTGAGGTGGCTGAGAATCTCCCTCATCCGGTGATTGACGGGCAATGGATAAAAGCATCTAAAGTTACGGGTAAGCCTTATTTGATTGCTTCGTTCAGTGAAAAGAACTTCGATGAAATGCTGGATTACACTGCCAGGCTTGGTTTTTACTCTATTTACCACAGTCATCCCTTCGATACCTGGGGACATTTTGACCTGCTCAAAAACCTTTTCCCCACCGGCTGGGACGGAATGAAAAATTGTGTGGAAAAGGCAAAAGTACGGAACATCCGGGTGGGTACCCATACGCTCACCAACTTCATCACCACGAACGATCCGTTTGTAACCACCGAAGCCAACAGCGGACTGATGGCGGCCGGATATTCCCCCTTGACCGAAGATATTGATGAAAGTACCACTGATATCAAGGTGGAAAAACCCGATTATTTTGCACAGGTCTCCACGCTCAATTGCGTCAGGATCGGTAACGAAATCATACGCTATCAGGAAGTTACCAAAGAACCGCCATACCGGTTGCTCAATTGCGTAAGGGGAGAATACGGCACAAAAGCAGCAGGTCACAAAAAAGGGGAAAAGGCAGGCAAACTGATGGATTTCCCTTACAACACACTCTTTCCTGACTGGGAAATGCAGGACCAGCTGATCAGCAATATGGCTGCCTTTTTCAATGCCACGGGCGTATCACACATGGATTTCGATGGGCATGAGGGCACCGGTTACCTTGGGCGGGGTGATTACGGACGGAGTTATTTTGCCGATCAATTCACGAAACAGGTCGACCACCTGGTGGTGAATGGATCGAGTAACATGGGGCATTACTATTGGCACATCAACAGCTACATTAACTGGGGCGAGCCCTGGTACGCCAGCTTCAGGGAAAGCCAATCCAAGCATCGGTTTGATAACCAGGCATTTCTCGAGCGCAACTACCTGCCAAACATGCTGGGCTGGTTCCTGATGACACCGAGTACCCTGGTGGAGGATATTGAATGGATGATGGCCCGGGCGTGCGGGTACAATGCCGGATATGCCTTTGTGTGTGATTACGAATCTTTCAAGAAAAATCCAAATACAGATGTCATCATCAATTGTATCCGTACCTGGGAAGAAGCCAAAAGCCTGGGAATTTTTTCGGATGAACAACGGATAAGGCTGAAAGTCCTGGAAAGCGATTTTCAGCTCGAAAAGGCATCAGCCGGATTGTGGAAACTGCAAAGCTTTGACAAATTCACCTTCAGCCATCCCAGGAAACTGTTACAGCCAGGCGAGCCCAAACACTCTACCTGGGAGTTTACCAATGCCGGGGAAGCTCAGTCACTGCACCTGCAACTTTTGATTACCGGTGACGATGCCACCGTTGTCACGGACCCGGAGATCGAAATTGACCGGTTTCTCAAGGTGAAAATCCCCGGCACAATAAAGAAGGGGCAAACACTCCTGTGGGACACCTCCAAACAAGTGAAACTTTACAACGAAAAAGGGCAACTGATCAGTACTATCGAAATCAGCCAGAACCTTCCGGAACTTAAAAAAGGCAAGCATGTAATTACGGTTGATGCCGCGGCTATGGAGGGAAATGAACCGGTAATCAAGGGAACGGTAAAACTGAAGTCCGGGGTTGAAGAGATCAGGAAATAGCGGAATACATTGCTTTAGTGTGCTGATCCGGTTGGCTATTAAAACATTAGATATGAAGATATTATATTTACTTATCGTGGTTATCGGATTCGTAATTCCACTGACTGCTCAGGAGAAAGATGTTACCGGCATTTTTGGTGCATTCAAGCAGAGCAAAGAGTGGGTAAAACCGGAGGATCCTGCCGTTTTAAAGAAGTTGGAAGAGTGGCAGGACCGGAAGCTGGGGCTGCTCATCACTTTTGGCACCTACAGCCAGTGGGGAATCGTTGAATCGTGGAGCCTGGTAACCACCCGTCATCCATGGAATGACCGGCCAAAGGAATATGCTAACCTGGACGACCGTGCCTATGTGAAAGCTTACGAAAATCTGGTTACCACCTTTAATCCTACAGGGTTCGACCCCGGCAAGTGGGCCTCGGCGGCTAAGGATGGTGGAGTGAAATACGTGATGGTTATGTCGAAGCATCATGATGGCTTCTGCATGTGGGATACCAAAACGACCGATTACCGGATCACGGCTGAAAAATGCCCTTACCATCTCAGCCCAAAGGCGGATGTAACCCGCTTGATGAGCGATGCTTTCAGAAAACAGGGACTCAGTACCGGTATCTATTTCTCGAAAGCCGATTGGAACAGCCCGTATTACTGGGCTCCCGACCTTCCACCCGGAACCGGTCAGGGTCCAAATTTTAAACCAGCCGATCGACCGGAGGAGTGGGAAAAGTTCAGGGCTTTCACCTGGAATCAGGTAGAGGAGTTGATGAGCGGCTACGGCCCACAGGATGTTCTTTGGCTCGACGGAGGCTCCGTTCGACCTCCCGATGCCGCTATCAACATGGACGGCATGGCTGCCATGGCAAGGAAGCATCAGCCCGGTTTGATCGTTGTGGACCGCACGGTGAGCGGGGCTAATGAAAATTACATCACACCCGAAGGGGAGATTCCGGATCATTTTCTGCCCTATCCATGGGAAACCTGCATGACCATGGGTACCTCCTGGGCCTATAAGCCCGATGATCAGTTTAAAAGCACCGGAACGCTAATCCGGAATATGTGCCGTATTGTGGCAAGAAACGGCAATTACCTGATTGGTATCGGGCCCGACGGATCAGGAAGGTTCGATCCGGTTGTTTACGATCGGCTAAAGGAGATGGGAGATTGGTTTAAGGTTAATGGGGAGGCAATCTACGATACACGACCGAAAAGTCCTTATGAATCAGATAACAGCGTATTCACGACCCGGCGCGATGGCACTGTTTATGTCATAGTGCTTGCTGCAGACGACCTGTCGGCTATGCCCGAAAAGGTGATGATACCGGTTGACCTGGCGAAGAATACCGCCTCCATAAAGCTTTTAGGTTTTGGTGAATTAAAGACAGGCGAAACCCGAAACGGCCAAACCGAAGTTCTTTTACCTCAGTCAGCACGAACGAAACCTCCATGTGGACATGCATGGGCCTTACGGTTGACACCCCGGAAGGCAGGAACGCTGAATGCTCAGAACATGACTGTTGGTTCACCAATGGATTATCAGGTCTTTCAGCGGTTTAGCCGCGATAAGGGTATCATTCGCATTGCCGGGACAGTTGAATCCGGGGTCCCTGAATTCATTGAAATAAAGATTGATTCATCCGGAGTGGCCGGCGATTGGATTCGTGTTCCGGCTACAATCAGGGGACAATCATTCCAGGCATCCGTAATCATGCGGGCAGGAGGATGGTACCGGGTTGAGCTGCGCGCAGTGAAAGGGAAAATGAGCTTGGCCATGGCGGTAGTGGAGCATGTGGGTATCGGGGAGGTATTTTTAGTTGCGGGTCAATCCAATTCAGCCAATTATGGTGAAGAGAAGCAACAGACACGGACGGGTCTGGTATCGGCATTTAACGGAACCGGCTGGCAGGTAGCCAACGATCCGCAGCCCGGTGCAGAAGGGGGATCCGGAAGTTTCATGCCTCTGTTTGGCGATGCTATTGCAGAAAAATTCGGAGTCCCTGTTGGAATTGTAGCCTGCGGAATTGGTGCAACCAGTGTGCGTGAGTGGCTGCCCGAAGGTTCTCGTTTTCCCGATCCGCCAACCCTGACCGGCCGGGTTCGCAAGCTTCAGGACGGTTCATGGGAAAGCAACGGAAAGGCTTTTAACCGGATGGTATCCCTGATGAAAAAAATGGGACCGGATGGTTTCCGAGCGGTATTATGGCATCAGGGTGAGTCGGATGCCAGGCAACCCGATTCTAGCCGTACTTTGCCAGGTTACAGATACTGGCAGTTCATGGATCAGTTGATCCGGGCCTCGCGACAGGAAGCTGGCTGGCTGGTTCCGTGGTTTACGGCGCAGGTTTCCTATCATGTTCCGGGTGATGAGGCTACTCCGGGAATCCGTGCGGCCCAGCGCGCGCTTTGGGAATCCGGGATTTCGCTGGAAGGGCCGGATACCGATTTGCTTAAGGGCGATCTCCGGGAAAACAAAGGTCAGGGAGTGCATTTCAGCGCCAAAGGCCTCAATGCGCATGCAGCAGCCTGGATCGAAAAGGTAGCACCCTGGTTGCAAGGCAAGCTGGATGCCTCTCGGTTCAATAAAATCCTACCATTGAGTGGGGAGGTTTTTCCTGTTGCCGGGAGGGAAGCTTTTGTGATATTACCTTCAAAAATCAACGGTCCGGTGCCATGGGTGTGGTATGCGCCAACACTCCCCGGTTTGCCCGGAGTGGAAGAACGATGGATGTTTGAACGGTTTCTTAAAGCAGGGATCGCAATTGCCGGAATCGATGTTGGTGAATCTTACGGATCGCCAAACGGTACAAGATTGTATAATGTTTTTTATGAAGAACTTACGGAAAGAAGAGGATTCTCATCTAAACCCATGATGCTTGGACGGAGCCGTGGCGGACTGATGACGTTAAACTGGATGGCGGAGAATGCGGATAAAACAAGCGGATTTGCCGGTATATATCCTGTTTGCAGCCTGGCCAGCTACCCGGGTTTGGATAAAGCATACGGTGCCTATGAGATCACAGCGGAACAGCTTGCCAATCGCCTGGCCGAGTACAATCCCATCGACCGGATGGGTACGCTTGCCAGGAATAAAGTTCCGTTTTTTGCCATTCATGGAGATCAGGATGCTTTGGTTCCGCTGGAGAAAAACTCGGGAGAGTTGAAAAAACGCATCGATAAGCTGGGTGGGAAAATGGAATTGATTGTGCCTAAGGGACAGGGACATAACATGTGGACGGGATTTTTTCAAAGCCCAGACCTGGTGAATTTTGTCATTAAAAACGCCAAATGAACGTAAATTAATAACCTGACAGATGAACAAATGCATCGGATATTTCTTGATATCCATCTTGTCAACCTACCTGATTTCCTGCACTCAGGTACCCGAAACGGATGGAAAGGACACGATCGCGTCCTTCCGTGAACGTTTTGCAGATCCTCCGGCGGAGTATCGTGCAGTGCCTTTCTGGGTTTGGGATGAGCAGATATCGCCCGAAGGTATTGACTTTCAGCTGGAGCAATTTAAAAAAACCGGGATCGGCGGGGTTTTTGTCCATCCGCGTCCGGGTCTCCAGACTGAATATCTTTCAAAGGAATGGTTTGCGCTATTTGATCACGCTGTTCAAAAAGGCAAGGAACTGGGAATGGAGGTTTGGATATACGACGAGAATTCCTATCCATCAGGGTTTGCCGGCGGTCATGTGCCTGCACAAATGCCTGATTCCTACAAGCACGGAGCGGGACTTTCCATGGAGAAACAGGATGTTTTGAACGTGGTTCTTTCCGATACGGTGGCGGTTATTTTAAAGAAGGAAGGCGATGGTTTTAAACAGGTAATCAATGCTGAGGCGGAAAAAGAAAAAGGCAAGGCCGGTACCTGGTATATTTTCAGGAAAACGTATCCATCTAAATCGTGGTGGTATGGCGGATATAGTTACGTTGACCTTCTGTATCCCGGGGTAACAAAGAAATTCCTTGAACTCACCATGAAAGGTTATGAGGAAAATAACCGGCAGGACTTTGGCAAAACACTGGCTGGGATTTTCACCGACGAGCCCAACCTGGAAGCTGCCCTTTCCGGTGGCGCAATACTGAGGTGGACACCCGATCTGTGGGATACATTCCAGAAAAAATGGGGATACGATCTGAGGGTGTGCCTGCCATCGATTGTGGAGGAGACGGGGAACTGGAGAAAAGTAAGGCATGATTATTATGAATTGCTGCTCGATCTTTTTATCGATCGCTGGTCGAAGCCCTGGTATGAATACTGCGTGGCAAACAATCTGAAATGGACCGGTCATTACTGGGAACACGGATGGCCGGTTCCCACCGATGGGATCGACGAATTGGCGTTTTACACCTGGCACCAGATGCCAGGGGTTGATATGCTCGGTTTCAGGCTTGATGAATCTGGTTTGGGCGGGCAGTTTGGAAACGACCGCGCCATCCGGGAATTACTGAGCGCGGCAAACCAGTCGGGATCGAAACGGACCATGAGCGAAACGTATGGCGGCGGTGGTTGGGATATGACTTTCAGTGAACAGAAACGGCTGGCCGATTGGCAGTTTGCATTGGGCGTAAATTGCGTAAACCTTTGTCTGTCATTCTATTCACTCAATGGAGTGCGTAAATTCGATTATCCGCTCTCATTTACATACCATGAGCCCTGGTGGGACCAATACAAATGGATGGCCGGGTATATCGGGCGGGTAAGCATGGCCATGGCAACCGGCCAACAGATTAATCATACGCTGGTACTTCAACCCAATACATCGGCCTGGATGTATTTCTCCAGAAGGGTTAATAATCCCCGGATCGGTGAAATCGGAACTGATTTTAAGAAGTTTGTTTATCAGCTGGAGCAGCAACAAATTGAATATGACCTGGGATCAGAAAATGTGTTGAAGCGGATGGGCAGTGTAAAGGGTAATAGCCTGAATGTGGGTAAACGCGATTATTCATTGGTAGTGATTCCCGCTGAGATGGAAAATATAGACCGTTCCACGTTATCACTGCTGGAAAAGTTTATTGAAAACGGCGGCAAAGTACTGGCTTTCCGGGAGAGTATTCCACTGGTGGATGGTGAACCTTCATCTGCGGCGGATGAGTTGAAACTACGGGCAGCTGATAATTGGGTGATTACAGCCAACCCAGAGGATGCTGCAGCAATAAAACTGATGAGGAGTACTGATTTTCATCTTGATGACAGTTCCCGCAACGGTATGCTTTACCACCAGAGACGGATGCTGAATGACGGCCAGTTGCTTTTTATTGCCAATCCGCATAAAACAAAAAGTGCCGGGGCAACCGTGACGATGCCGGGGAAGCATGTATCGTGCTTTGATCCCGTTACCGGAAAGGTGTACAATTATCCGTCAGTCAAGGGAAAACGGGGGATTTCATTTACGGTAAAACTGGAACCGGCCGGAAGTTATTTGTTTGCCATAACTGAAAAAAAATTTAACGATCCCGAATATCCTGGTGTTTCAGCCAGGGAAACAGAAATTGAAAACGCCGGGCCATTTTTAGTAAAAAGGGAATCGGATAATGTGCTCGTCCTGGATTATCTGGATTTGAAAACAGCGGCATCCGAAAAGAAAAATATTTATTTCATGGATGCGGCAATCGGGCTGTACAAGGAAATGGGAATTGAAATGGGAAATCCCTGGCAGCACAAAATTCAATATCGGAAAAATTACCTCGAAATGGATACCTTGTTTGAGGGAAAGCCGGGATTTGAGGTAGCATATCATTTTAATATCGGCGGAGATCTGAAACCGGATGCAGCAAAGCAAATAAGGGCAGTGGCTGAGCGACACGAATTGTGGAGCCTGAGTATAAACGGGAACGAGGTGCCGGTAACGGAGGGCAAATACTGGACCGATAAAGACTTTGCTGTTTATGCGGTTGGACCTTACCTGAAATCAGGAGCGAATGTTTTAAAACTAAAGGCTCCTCGCATGCATATACTTGCCGAAATCATGCCTGTATACCTGTTGGGTGATTTCCTGGTTAACCCGTCGGATAAAGGATTTGAGATTTACCCGGGAGATATTGGATCAACGGGTTCCTGGAAAGCTGCCGGGCTGCCTTTCTATCCCGGCAAGGTGGCTTATTCCTCGATTTTTGAGGTACAAAAGGAAGCAGGATCTATTTTTAAAGTGAAGCTCCGTGAATGGAAAGGAACGGTGGCTGAGGTGCTGGTAAACGGCAAGGTGGCCGGCATCA
>CAIXKO010000259.1 GCA_903919925.1 uncultured Bacteroidota bacterium
CGGAACTCAGGCAGATCATTATAGACAGTGAAATTGTTTGTCCGGTTTCCGGTACCCGCAACTGGACGGATGTGCGCCAGTTTAACCTGATGTTTTCCACCGAGATGGGCTCAACGGCTGACGGAGCTTTAAAGATATATCTAAGGCCCGAGACTGCTCAGGGCATATTCGTGAATTACCTGAATGTTCAGAAAACCGGGCGGATGAAGATTCCGTTTGGGATTGCCCAGATCGGGAAAGCTTTCCGCAATGAGATTGTTGCCCGACAGTTCATTTTCCGGATGCGCGAATTCGAACAGATGGAGATGCAGTTTTTTGTAAAACCTGGTGAAGAGCTAACGTGGTTCGAACATTGGAAAGCCATCAGGATCAAGTGGCACCGCGGTTTAGGGTTTAACCCGGAGCATTATCGCTTTCACGATCACGATAAGCTGGCACACTATGCCAATGCTGCTACCGATATTGAATATAAATTTCCTTTCGGGTTTAAAGAGGTGGAAGGGATCCACTCCCGCACCAATTTCGATTTGAGCAGGCATGAGGAATTCTCGGGGCGGAAAATCCGGTATTTCGATCCGGAAAGCAATGAATCGTATGTTCCTTTTGTGGTGGAAACCTCGATTGGAGTGGACCGAATGTTTTTGCAGGTAATATCGGCCGCCTATTGCGAGGAGGAAGCCCCAACTGCTGAAGGCGGAAAGGACATACGTACGGTATTGAAGCTTCCGGCACCATTGGCTCCGGTTAAGCTTGCCGTTTTTCCGCTGGTGAAAAAAGATGGTCTTCCGGAAATTGCCAGGCAAATTATTGATGATCTGAAGTTCGATTTTTATTGCCAGTATGATGAAAAGGATTCTATTGGTAAGCGTTACCGCCGGCACGATGCCATTGGTACTCCATATTGTGTAACTGTAGATCATCAAACCGTTGAGGACAATACGGTTACCATCAGAAACCGCGATACCATGGAGCAGGAGCGGGTGGCGATTACTGGTTTGAAGGAGATGGTGGGGAGTAAGGTGAATATGCGAAATTTGTTGAAATAGCAGGTGTAGGGGAGGACCCACGTGTCCTCCCGTTCTGGCTGTGCTGGATGTGTTAGAGTGTGGGAGTGTGTGTGGGTGTGAGGGAGGACACATGGGTCCTCCCGTACGGGATGTGCTGGATGTGCTAGGGTGAGGGAGTGTGTGTGGGTGTGAGGGAGGACACATGGGTCCTCCCGTACGGATTTGGGTAACTTAAAAAGGTAGATATGAAAAGTGTATTGCGTTCGGTATTGCCGGAGTTATTGATGGTAGCCATCATGGCTGCTCTGGCGCTGGCTTTTATGAGTCCGGTATTTGAAGGAAAAATTCTGTATCAGAATGATATCGTGCAGGCAAAAAATATGTCGCATGAGGTGGAGCAGTTTCAAAAGAAAACGGGTAAGTATTCAGCCTGGACCAATTCAGCTTTCAGCGGGATGCCAACTTATCAGATAAAGTCGGCTCCGTCGGGGAATATCTTTTTATGGTTATTTAAATTTTTGAAGGTATATCTGCCCGGGTATACGGTGGCCATTCTGTTTGTTTGCATGCTCGGCTTTTATTTTCTGCTCCGGACGCTCAAACTCACCCAGTGGCTTGCACTGGCAGGGGCCGTGGCCTTTGGTTTTGGAGCACACAACCTGCAGCTGATCGCGGCGGGTCATGTAAGCAAGATATACGCCATTGCCTACATGGCGCCTGTAATTGCCGGAGTGTTTCTGGTATTCAAAAGGAAGTACCTGGTTGGTGGTCTTGTTACGGCTCTAGGCTTTGGTATACAGTTGGTTACCAATCATCCGCAGGTGTCATATTACCTTGGACTTATTATCCTGGTGTATATGCTGGTGGAGCTGATTTTTGCCATTCGTGAAAAGTATTTCGATCACCTGGTAAAATCGGGAATTA
>CAIXKO010000260.1 GCA_903919925.1 uncultured Bacteroidota bacterium
GGGATCGGGAATGCCATTCAAACACTGGTTGCAGCAGAAAATAAGTCAGCAGATTCCCGGATCGCTTTGGTAACAATATCCGGATCAGGTGTTGAGGACCAAACCATTACCGTAACACAGGTTGGTGCCTCATCGGGGTTAGATGAGATTCCGGAAAAAGATATGACGGCCTATCCAAATCCAGCTGGCGGACATTTATTTTTCAGCGGTGGTATGGAAGGTATGGTAACAATTTTCGATGGTGGGGGTAAATTGGTATGCAGCCAGGAAGTGAAAAGTGCAGGAATTGATATCAGCACTTTTCCGGAGGGGGTATATGTATGGAAGATTAAAGGTGAAAAGGGATGGGTTGGGAGGTTTATAAAGAGATAGGGAAGGAATGAAGGAGTTCGTCCCGCTGGCAAAGCTGAAGGGGGATGATAATTGGGTGCTGATTTTATATAAGGTGAAGGATTTCTGATGGGTTATCAGTTTTCCGTTTTCGGCTGTTAGGGGTGTGGGTGCGGGTGCGGGGGGGACGGGAGGACGGGAGGACGGGAGGACGGGAGGACGCGTGGGTCCTCCCCTACGCAATACGGGTGATATGTCCGCCGCGGGTGCCGCCGCCAGGGCCGAGTTCAATGATGACGGATGCTGCGGCAATTAACTTTGGCTCGTGGGTGACGCAAACAATTGTGTTTCCTGCCTCCACCAGGTTGTTGAACAGGTTGAGCAACTGATCGATGTTATTGGGATGCAGGCCGCCGGTTGGTTCGTCGAGCAAAATAAGCGTGTTGCTGCCTGTATTACCCGATAGCCCGGCTACCAGCTTTAAACGTTGCAATTCGCCGGTTGACAGAGTTTTCAGCAAACGGCCTGCGGACAAATGACCCAGTCCAGTTTTCCGGATCAGTTCCAGAATGTTGCTAACCTGCTCCTTTGATTTCCCCGGGATGTTGGCATCGAAAAAACCGGATAATTCGCTAAAAGGAATCTGGAGTACATCAAATACCGTTAGGCCATTTACCCGGACTTCCAGAACTTCATTCCTGAAACCAGTGCCGCTGCATCGCTCGCAAGGAGAACTCACATCATCGATAAAATCCATGCTTACCTGATTCCATCCGGCACCTTCACAAGCTGGACAGCGCCCATCGCGTGTGCCGCTAACAAAATGAGCGGATTTGAATCCGGTTGCTTTGCTCTGTCCGGAATCAGCATAAATCCGGGAAATGATCTCTGAAAGACCAAGCATAGAGCCTGTTGTTGAGGAATATCCTTTGCCCGGTAATGGTTGCCTGATATAGATCAGGTTATCGAAATATTGAAACCCGGTTATGTTAGCGCAAAACATCGGCTTTTGCGATGAATAGCTTGCAAAAATGACTTTATCGAGCAAACTGGTTTTACCGCTTCCGCTAACACCGGTAATCACCGTCATGATACCGGAAGAGATCTCCAAATCAATGTTTTGAATATTATTGGCATGTGCACCGGCAATCTTCAGGCCGATCCCGGACGAACTATCCTTTTTATCCGGAACCGGAGGAACAGCTATTTCCGTTAACCGGTTTTTTGGTTTACCTGCATACATCATTTGCCCCCCGTTACTGCCTGCGCCCGGACCCAGTTCAATGAGGTAATCCGATTTACTGATCAGCGCAGGTGAATGGTCCACTACAATCACGGTGTTTCCACGATATTTCAGATTCTGAATCAGGTCACTGACCCGGCTAACATCCTGGGGATGCAGTCCGAATGAGGGTTCATCGAGTATATAGGCCACGCCGGTAAGTGGTGCTGACACCAGACCGGCCAACTGTAAACGCTGAAATTCCCCGCCTGAAAGTGTCCCCACTAATCTGCTTGTGGAAATATACCCTAACCCTGCTTTTTGCAAGGCATTCAGTCGCCCGGTTACGGACTCGTAAAAAGCTGCGGCCACCTGCTTTTCCAGCTCATTTTGGAATGAATTATTAAAGAATCCGGCAAACCATAGCTGCGCTTCATCGGCTGCAAGCTCGCTTAATTGCCCTATATGCAGTCCATTAATCAGATATTGAAGAATTTCAGGTTTGAGTCTGTAACCATTGCAATTGCTGCACTTTACACTTTCCATTAAAGAGAGCAAAGTTTCGCCCCGAGCATCGGCATGTTTACGGATATACTCTGTTTCAACCAGTTGTAAAAATCCGGGCCAGGTGGTTTTCAATTGATGAACGCCTTCATGCGCGCCTCGCTTATATTTCCAGGCTACCTCAAAAA
>CAIXKO010000261.1 GCA_903919925.1 uncultured Bacteroidota bacterium
ACCCACCAGCGCCGATGTCACTGATATGATAAGGTCAGTCAATGATAGCCTGCCCGGCGTTAAAGTAAAGCTTGGCACTATTGATGACTTCTACAACTCTTTAAGCAAGGAGGACCTATCGAAGGTTCCCGTTATCCGGGGAGATATGCCAGACACTTGGATTCACGGAATCGGCTCCATGCCCATGGAAACCAAAATAGCCCATAATATTCGCCCGCAACTCGTTGCCTGGGAAATGCTCGAAACGTTGCTTATTCAACATCAGCTTAAGCTCGATAATGCAAAGGCAAAGATTGCGACTGCCTATGAGAACAGCCTGATGTATGGAGAGCACACCTGGGGCAGCCAAACAGAAGGTATTCCCGATAACTATTGGGGTGACACTTTGAAAAAGGCTATCGCGGAATACAAGATACACGGCAAGCCCGCAAATCTGGTCAAGCCGGGCCTTCCTTTCTTTGAGGAATCGTTCGATCAGCATCGTCGTTATATTTGGAAAACCCGCGACCTGGTTGAGTCAGGAATTTCCGCCGACCTGAAAATGCTTGCTGAAAATGTTGCCGTCAACGGCCCCAGGGTAGTGGTGTTCAATTCGCTCCCCTGGAAACGCGATGCGGTCGTTATGGTCGAGGGCAGCGCATTTCTGGCCAAAGACCTTCCGCCTTCCGGGTACAAAACCTTCCCATTGCCCGTCAAGTCCGTAATATCTGCAATTGCTGCTTTGCCATCGGCAGAGATCAGTTTGGAATCCCCTTACTTCAAACTTGCCATCGATCCCGCGAAGGGAGGTGTTACCTCACTGATCGACAAGCGAACCAATCGTGAATTGGTGGAGAAAGATGCCGTACTCGGGCAATACCTTTTTGAGCAATACTCTGCCAATGAAGTATTTGACTATATAGGCGAGTACGATCAGAATCCCCAGTGGGGGAGCGCGCGCAAAAGGGGTGTATATCATGGAGCTCCGGTCACAGAGCAAAGTATGATGAATTCGGGCCAGCAGATGGGTAAGCCGCATATGCCGTTAGATGTCAAATATTCAGCTAATTATGCTGCAAATGGAACTATTAAGGTGGAACGCGACGAGGTTAGTAAAACGGTTGTTCTAACAATACCTCCTTCCGGTAAAAATCCGGATACGGTGACCCTGCGCATCCGTTTATATAATCAGCTGCCTTACATCGACTTTGAATGGGAGATTCGTGACAAAACTCCGGACAGGATTCCGGAAGGAGGCTGGCTCTGCTTTCCTTTCAATCTAAAT
Organism: uncultured Bacteroidota bacterium; assembly: GCA_903919925.1. Taxonomy (GTDB): domain Bacteria; phylum Bacteroidota; class Bacteroidia; order Bacteroidales; family UBA12481; genus UBA12481. Next base: position 1,265 of record CAIXKO010000261.1, read on the forward strand.
AATCCAGAGTGGAAACTTGGCCGTGTAGGAGCACCCACCAACCCCGCCAGTGATATCGTTGGCGACAACAACTTTCACCTGTTTGCGCTGCAGAGCGGAGTATCCGTGCGTGAGAACGACGGTTATGGCATAGCACTATGCCCGTTGGATGCGCCTTTGGTCAGTCTGGGTGAACCCGGTCTGTGGAAATTTTCCAGGTCATGGATGCCCCGCCCTGCACGTATCTATGTAAACCTCTTTAATAATATGTGGAATACCAACTTCCCGCTATGGATTGAAGGGAGCTGGAGTTCACGGGTTCGCCTGTGGGCACTGGATCCGAAATCAAGCGATTGGGATATGACAGGCAAGTCCTGGGAAGCGCGCACTTCCTGTGCGGCAGGTGTGGCAAACGGCCCGGCTGGCAATCTGCCAGTTAAATTCAGCGGATTGAGCTTATCACGCAAGGGTGTGCTGCTTACCGCTTTTGGTCCAAATCCAAATGGAACCGGCACACTGTTACGGGTTTGGGAACAAGCCGGAATCTCGGGTTCATGCACGGTAAAATTAGCAGGAGGTATCAAATATATCAATGCGCAACAGGTAAACCTGCGCGGCGAAAAGCAGGGTGATCCGATTGACCTGAAAAATGGTGAATTTACTTTTGAATTAAAGGGATATGCACCTGCCAGCTTTATTTTAGAGTAGCCAACATTAACCAGGCAGTCCAGCTAAACAGAGCTTTCAACTTAAAGTTGGCAACTCTACCCATTGTAAAATGAAAACAATAACCGTGGCACTGAACACGATTCTCCTTATCGGAATGCTGGCCGCGGTTACTTCATGCAACGGACAAAGCTCGGCCAAAGCTGAAAACAGCACAGGCAAACCGGCCGTTGAGGCAGGTGTCACCGTTTCCAGGCTTGGCGACAGTATATGGCAAGTTTACCAGGACCGGAAAAACAACCTCTGGTTCGGAAGCAATGGTCAAGGCGTATTTCGATACGATGGGAAAACCATCCGGAATTTTACAACAAAAAGCGGGCTGTGCAACGACAGCATCAGGCAAATCCTGGAGGATGAATCCGGTAATATGTACTTCTCAACGCTGGGCGGCATCAATAAATTTGATGGTGAGCGGTTTACTACTTTGCATCCGGTAAAAAGCAACGAATGGAAACTGGAAAAGAATGATATGTGGTTCTATATGCTTGGCAAAAGGGACGAACACGGCCCTTATCGCTGGGATGGGAAAAACCTGTACAACCTGCAGTTTCCAAAGCACTTCCTCCACGATGAATTTTATGCAAAGGGGATAAACCCGTTTTTTAGCCCGTACGAGATCTATAGCATCTACAAGGACCGTAGCGGCGCCCTTTGGTTCGGCACTTCGGTCTTTGGCGCCTGCCGGTTCGACGGCAAAACCCTAAAGTGGATGTATGAACGCGATCTTACCATCGTCCCAAATGGCGGCAGTTTTGGCATCCGCTCCGTTTATGAGGACCGGCAGGGAAGTTTCTGGATCTGCAATACCATGCACCGGTATATTTTTGATCTGGAAGAAACGGCCCGGACCGACAGGCTGAAGTATCGCAAGGTAACCGGAATCGGTAATGCACAAGCCTTTGGCGGCGATGATTGCATTTATTATTCAGCCTCCATCGAAGACAATCAGGGAAATATATGGCTCACAACCTGGGCTCAGGGGGTATACCGATACGACGGGAAGAATATCACCCACTACCCGGTTAAGGAGGGTTCGAAAAACGTTAATCTGGTCTCGATGTACAAAGACAACCAGGGCAGTCTGTGGCTTGGCACACCGGAAAACGGAACGTTCAGATTCAACGGCAAGGCATTTGAACGGTTCATGCCTGTTACGGGAATTCAATAAAAGCATACCGCCCAAACCTCAGGATAAAAACTAGCATAACTTGGAAAGTTTTTCCTGGATGCGGAGAATAATTGACACTTTGCCCGCAATTTTTGCGTGAAAAAATATGGTAATTGCTGCCTTAACCCCAGACAAAGTAAAATCATCAGAAATAAGAAACTTTTGCTTTCAGGCAAACCTCGCAAAAAAAAAAATCCGCTGATTGTGATTTTTTTGAAGTTTATACGAATAATGGTTATTGACAATAAACTACAAACAAGTTTTTACAATAAATGGACGAAAAAGAACAAAGACAACACTTTCAGGAAACCATTGAGCAACACAAAGGTATTTTGTTCAAGGTTGCCAGAACTTATTGTCAGAATGAAGACGACAGGCAAGACCTTATACAGGAAATGATGATGCAAATATGGCAATCTATTCACAAATACAACCACCAATATAGAATTTCAACCTGGCTGTATCGTATTTCACTGAATGTCGCAATTTCGTTTTATCGAAAAAACACAACAAGAGCAAAGAAATATACCGTGTTGAATGAGCAAGCAACAAAAATCCCAGACGAAGATAAAACGGAAACTGAACAGCAACTGAATTTGTTGGAACAATTTATAAGCGAACTAAAAGAGATAGACAAAGCCCTGATGATATTGTATTTGGAAGACAAAAGCCACGCTGAAATAGCCGAAATATTAGGAATGTCGGTAAGCAACGTTGGAACGAAAATAGGACGCATCAAAGACAAATTAGAAAAACAGTTTTCACAATTTAATTCACAAGACAATGAATGAAATGGAATTTAAAAAATTATGGCAAAAAACGAATGAGAAATTGGAAGAAAGTTTTGTCATAAACAGAAATAACACTGACGACATAACCCGAATGAAGGTTTACAATTTTTTAAGTTCAATGAAGCCTGTTAAAATATTTACTTTATGGGTTGGCATTTTATGGGTTGGACTTGGAGCAAGCCTTTTAAGCCAAATTTACTTAAATGCATTTTCGGAAATGAACAAATATTTTCTTTTTTCAGCTTCTATTCAGATTGGAATTACTGCTATAGCATTGTTGATTTATCTCTATCAGTTAATCACAATCAGCAAAGTGGACATATCCGACCCAGTTCTGAAAACTCAGGAAAAATTAGCAAGCCTGAAACTGTCAACACTTTGGGTTACTCGTATTCTCTTCCTTCAGCTACCTGTATGGACAACCTTTTGGTGGAACGAAACTATGTTTAAAGATTGGAATTTATTTCAATGGGCTGTTACAGGAATAGTTACTCTTTCATTTACCTATTTTGCCATTTGGCTATTCTTCAATATCAAATACGAAAACAGAAACAAAAAATGGTTTAAGCTCATTTTTAAGGGAAAAGAATGGACACCATTAATGAACTCTATCGAACTTATAGAACAGATAAATAACTATAAAGATAAGCGGTTGTGAGAGTTGCCAAATTTAATCAAAAGGCTCTGCTAAGCAAGACTGCCTGGTTAAAGTTGGCGACGGGTAGTGAACTTATCCGGCAACTGGGGCAGCGATACAGGGACTATCGAAAAAGGACAGGCCATACTCAGAAGGAAGTAGCTGAGAAAGCAGGATTGAGTGTATTTACAATCAGTTCTTTTGAAAATGGTTCTGCCACCGGTATCACATTGGCTTCGTTTATTTAATTACTCAGAGCCATCCATTGTCTTGACGAAATTGAGAAATTATTGACTGAACTGCCCGAGAGTCCCCGTGCATTTTTTAAGAAAACGCAAATGGGGAAGTAGTTATGGAAATGAATGTTGTGATGGTAAAACTATGGAAGAGGCCGGTAGGATATCTTTCGTGGGATAAAAAATCAGAGACGGCTTTTTTGAATATGAACCTGAATTTCTGGACAGAGGTTTGGATATTGCTCATCTGACAATGTCGGTTAATTCCCCCCGAAGCAGGAGTCATATCCCCTGGACAGGTGATAAAGACAAATTATACCTGGGCCTTCCGCCGATGATTGCAGATTCATTACCCGACAAATGGGGTCACTCACTGTACAGTGCCTGGTTGCGCGATCATCACATTCCCGCGGATGACCATTCAAAAAATTTCAGCTTCTGCATGACATCCGACGGTAAATGGAAGCTATCCCCGGCTTATGGTCTTACATATAGTGTTGATCTTTAAGCACCTGCAATTTTAAACAGACATTCAATTACCATTAACGGTAAAAATGATAATATATCCCGTACAGATCTGGAAGCGGTAGCTCAGCGAAATGATATTCGTGATTATAAGTTTCTGATTGACAGGGTATGCAGCGCTGTAAATAAATTTAAGGACTATGCCAAGAAATTGAATATCGGCCTGTCGTTAATTGAAAGTATTGAATCTGATTTTATCAGGATATAGGTAGAAACCAATACGCTTCTGGCAGTTAAGTATCATAATTTTGCTTATACCCCGTGCTAAATTGTTAGTTTTGATTTTTAAAATTGAATATGGGACGTTCAACAGTACATTACGAAGAAAACAAGACAAATAACGCTTTAAAATCGTTACATAATAAGCTAAGATCAGCAGGTACACCTGTGCAAAGGGTTAATTAGCGATGTTTGGGGTGTTGAATTTGTTGAACCTGTAAACGTGGAGCTTGAAGATGAGCAAGAGAATTTACGGACTTTTATCATTAGCAACAAATCATTAGCAGCATGGCAAAAACAGTCCATATAACGGTAAAAGAATTATCGGTTCGTACTTTAAAAGTGAACGGTACCGATTATATAAGTATTACCGACATCGCGAGGCAAAAAAATCCTGTTGAGCCGAAAGACGTTGTAAAAAATTGGATGCGGCTCAAAAACACTTTGGAATATTTAGGGCTTTGGGAGCGGTTAAATAATCCTGCTTTTAAAGGGGTCGATTTCGACCCCCTTTTGAGAGAAGCCGGAAGTAATGCTTTTACAATGGGTCCATCCCGCTGGGTCGAACTTACCGGAGCAATTGGTATAATTACGAAAAATGGTGCCGGTGGTGGTACTTACGCACAAAGAGACATTGCCTTTAAGTTTGCAAGTTGGGTATCCGTTGAGTTTGAATTGTATTTAGTAAAAGAATTCCAACGCCTTAAAGAAGAAGAACAAAAACTGTTGGGCTGGTCGGCAAAGCGTGAATTGGCCAAGCTCAACTACCATATACACACCGATGCCATTAAACAAAACCTGATTCCGAATGAACTTTCGCCAGCTCAAACATCAATTGTATATACCAACGAGGCTGACGTTCTTAACATAGCCATGTTTGGCATTACTGCAAAAGAGTGGCGCGATGCAAACCCTGATTTAATCGGAAATATTCGCGATTATGCAAACATCAACGAATTAATTTGCCTATCGAATATGGAAAACTTGAATGCAGTTTTCATCAATGAAAATATGCCACAAAACGAACGGCTTATTAAGTTGAACCAGATAGCCATTCAGCAAATGAAAATCTTGAAGGAAGTTGAAACGCGGAAATTATTGAAATAATCAGGGATATGAAAATAATGAATGAAAGTACCAGTAATAAAAATGGCTATGTATATATCCTTGAGGTAAAGGATATAGATCTGCCAGTATGTAAAATCGGCATGACTTCAAGAAGCCCTTCTGCGCGGTGCTCAGAAATCAACAAAAATTCAACCGGTGATGTCGAATCAAATTTGAAGAATGGTATTGAATTATTAAAACCTGTGCATGAATGGGTAACCAAAATTACATGCCGCTAACAGCCAACCGATTTAGGTTTTGATTATTTGTTTGTTTAATGTTGACTATAGAATATCGGGAATAAAACAATTAAAAGATGTCATATATACCATTTCAGCATGTCTGCAAAAAGAAAGCAGAAGAAGAGACACGAGTAATTAGCATAGTCCGAAAAGATAATGAATTCGGACTTCCTATGGGAGCCTATGCCTTTGTTGAACTGTTTTGCGACGAATGCGATTGCCGTAGAGTTTTTCTTCAGGTTTTCCAGAATGAAAAGATCGTGGCACTAATTGCCTATGGTTGGGGGAGTCTTGCCTTTTATAGAAAAGAATTTAAGGGTTTTAGTGAAAGTGAGATAAAAGAGATAAAAGGTCCAACTTTGGATCCATTCCAGTGTCAATCTGATATCTCTGGTGGAGTTTTTGAGATGTTTAACAAGGTACTTTTTTTGGATAAAGCTTACTTAGCCCGGATAGAAACACATTATAACCTGTTTAAGAAGATGCTATAACAAGGGATTGTTATAATTATACACACATGTGCCAAAAGGGTTGAGCCGAATCAGCCCAAATCGTAGTAAATTGCCACTATAAACCGGGATTATTATGCGCACAAAATATTTTTCAGCCCTTTCTCTTGCGGGCCTTGTTCTCCTCGCCATTACCATAATGGGTAACGCCCAGGAGGTTGATTCAAAGCCACTTCTCCATCCGCTTTTTGCCAATCATGCTGTTCTGCAGCGCGATGCCAGGGTGCCGGTCTGGGGCTGGACTCAGCCGGGCGAAACCGTCTTGGTCAGCTTTGCGGGGCAGAAGATAAGTACCACAGCCGCTTCCGACGGAAAATGGATGGCCTTTCTCGATCCTATGGCTGCATGCGCAAACGGACGCGTACTCAAGGTGCAATCTGCCGGCAGTAATCTGAAATCTGAAATCTCCGATATTCTCGTTGGCGATGTCTGGTTATGCACCGGCCAGTCGAACATGGAGATGGGCATAGGTGCGTGCAACGTTCCTGACGAAATCGCCGCAGCCAACTTTCCTGGAATTCGCCTTCTGATTGTACCTAAGAAAATTGCGTATACACCGGAGTCGATGCTTCAGTGTGCCTGGCGGCCATGCAACCCGGCTAATCTGATTCAAGGAGGCTGGGGTGGATTTTCAGCCGCAGGCTATTTCTTTGGCCGGGAGCTCCACCGCAACCTGGATGTTCCCATCGGCCTCATCGAGACCTGCTGGGGTGGCACGGTTTGCGAGGCCTGGACGAGCGGTGCGGCCCTTGCTCCTCTGTCAGATTTTGCCTCCGGAATAGAGCAGGTGAAGGAAGTGGCTGGCGTTCCGGGAACTGATAAGCTCGGCGTTGTTATGGACAAGTGGTATCAGACTAAAGATCCGGGGACATCAAAGGCGTGGTTCAAGCCGGAAACCGATGTGTCGGCCTGGAATAAGGTAAACATGCCTGCAAACTGGCAGGCATGCGGAATACCCGGCTATGAAGGGGTTGTATGGGCGCAGTGTACATTTGAAGCGCCTTCAACATGGGCCGGCAAAGAGGTCGTCCTCACCTTAGGCACCATCGGCGACTGCGATGTAACCTGGGTTAATGGAATCGCCATTGGCCGAACGGATTACTACGATGAGCCGCGCATATACAAAGTACCGGCAACGGTAGTGAAAACAGGCAGCAACGTGATTGCCATGAGGGTGGTTAATTCAGGCGGCGGAGGATTTTTCGGGCCCGCAGAACAGATGAAGGTTTATCCATCAGGTGATGAGTCCTCTGCGATTTCCCTTGCCGGATCGTGGCGTGTCCGGGAAACAGCATCCCGTGCCGTCACCGGAGCGCCGCTCATCGGGAATCCCAATGTGTGCTCGGTGCTGTACAACGGAATGATCGCACCCCTCATTCCATTTGCCATCAAAGGCGCTGTGTGGTACCAGGGCGAGAGTAATGCTGACCGGGCTTATCAGTACAGTACCTTACTTCAGACAATGATCAGGGACTGGCGTACAGGCTTTGGCGTTGGAGACTTCGGATTTCATATCGTTTCCCTGGCCAATTTCATGAAAACTTCAGATGTGCCGAAGGAGAGTGCCTGGGCGGAACTGCGCGAAGCTCAGGCGATGGCAGCAAAAGCGGTGCCCAATTGCGGCATTGCCATGGCCATCGACATTGGCGATGCCGCCAATATCCACCCGCTTAACAAAAAGGAGGTCGGCTACCGGCTTGCCCTCAGCGCTCAGGCAATTACTTACGGAAAAAAGATAGAATGGTCGGGCCCCTGGTATAAATCAATGGAAGTCACCGGCAAAGGCATCCGTATCACCTTTGATCACGCCCAAAGCGGAATCATCGCCAAAGGGAATAAATTAACCGGGTTTGCGATTGCCGGTGCCAACAGGAAATTCGTCTGGGCCGATGCCGTGATTGACGGTAAAACGGTAATAGTATCATCCTCTGCGGTACCTGACCCTGTTGCAGTTCGATACGGTTGGGCAGACAATCCCGCATGCAACCTTTACAACAAGGAGAACCTTCCGGCAGTCCCGTTCCGCACCGATAGCTGGCCCGGTATTACCAAACCAACGGATCAGCAAGTGATTTACAAGCCATCAGCCACGCCCATTGTGGATATGCACACCCATATGGATGCCAAAACCCAGTATGCAAAAGCCGTTGGAGCCATGGACCAGTGGGGAGGCACCATCAGCATTACCCTTTCAGGCATATTCTGGGTGAAGGATAATAGCGGAAACAATGCCAGTCCGGCAAGTGTGAAGCAAATACCGGGCAACGACATGGTTTATGTGAGAGACAGCCTGAATGGACGCATCCTCTTTGTCCCCGGAGCCTACACCATTCCCAGCGACGGCATCTGGTGGAGCGTTGATGATATTAAAAGCTTTAAAAATCAGGGATTTGTTGGTATTAAGCTATGGCCCCACGGTGCAATTCTCTCCAGCGAGATTCCCCTTATTCATGAACAGCTCGATGAGGCAGGACGGCAGGGCATGCCACTGGTGGCCTTTCATACCGGTGATCCCGGTACCAAAGATGAAAACAGTGCTGCTTATCCGAGGTTTGAAGATGATGCGATTGCAGTCGCCAAAGTGCACCCGCAAACCACTTTTATTTTTGCCCACGGACTATTCATGATGGAAAACGACGAGGGTCTGGATAAACTTGCAGGGATCTTTGATCAATGCCCAAATGTTTTCTTGGATCTTGCCTATACAAACAATATGAGGCAGATAGCTCATTATAACGTGAGCAAAGCCAGGGATTTTTACATCAAATACCGCGACCGCCTCCTCTTGGGGTCCGATGTTTTTGCTTCAGATGTGGGAGCAAGTGGATTCCTCAATGAGCGAAAGATATTCGAAACCAATCAGGTGACTAATGGCCTGCACAAAGGTCCACTCCTCGAAGGCTATATTCTTCCGGATTCAGTATTGAACCATATCTATTTCTGGAATGCTGCCCGGCTGATTCCACGAGTTAAGGAGGTGCTGGAAGCGCGGGGATTCAAGATAGGCTATGAACTGGGCCGCATCAAATTCGACCGGCTGCCTCCGGATGTCACAGTGAATAAATTAACCGTGAATAATCTCCAGGGTAACGGACTCCCCGTAAATGGACAAACTCCAGATATTACAGGTACACTTGGCAGCGTGACCACGAGCCTGGTGGTGGAAATCGCGGGAAAAGTTTACGCAGGCATTGATAATATGAATGGCACCTGGAAGCTGCCGGGAGACAGGATTGCCGGTTTGCCCGCGGGAACATATGATGTGAAAGTGACCGCTAAAAATTCCATCGGGCTCGTAAGGACCGATTCAACCACGAATGAGCTGACCATGGGAAGCGCCACCGTAAACAATCTGAAGCGGAAACCTGCCACTGAACCCGCTGATCCCGATAAACACGACGGGTCAGTCTGGAAAGGCATCAAGCCCGGAATTCACTCCGGATTCGGATCAATGGATATTGCGTATTCAAAAAGTGTTCCACCAACAGGGAAAGTTGAAGGATCCATAAAACTTCAGGGCTGGAAGGGTGAACGGGTTAATTGCCTGTTGCTGGTTTGGACGGCTGGAAATAATGAGGATGTCAGTATAAAAGCAAGCGGATTCAGCAACGATAATCATCAGATTGATAAAGAAATAGCTACGATTTCCGTTGTCAGATATGTTTTGTGTGATGAGTTTTCAGGGGGGTGCGGCACCAGGGATAAAGATAAGGGTCCGGTTCATATCAGTCCGGACCTGCTCAGTAAAACAAGCAGGTTTACCCTGGATGCCCCGGGCACGCGACCGGTTTGGATTACGTTGGACATTCCTTCAGATATGCCTGCCGGAAAATACGAGGGAACTATTTCCAGGCAATCGGCATATGGCACTGTCAATCACGCTATTACGCTGGAAGTGCTGGATAAAGTACTGCCGCCACCTTCGGAATGGGTGTTCCATCTTGATCTCTGGCAAAATCCCTACGCCGTTGCACGTTTTCACCAGGTGGAACCCTGGTCGGCGGAGCATATCAGCCTCTTGCGTCCGCTCCTGACCATGCTCGCCCGGGCGGGGCAGAAGTGCATCACCACAACCCTGATCAATGACCCCTGGGAAGGCCAAACCTACGACCCGTATGGTTCCATGATCAGGTGGACAAAAAAGGCGGACGGGACGTGGATCTATGACTACTCGGTTTTTGATCTTTATGTAAACCTGGCCATGGAATCCGGGATTAAGGAACAAATCAACTGCTATTCCATGGTGCCGGTGGGAAATAAGTTCTCCTGGTTCGATGAAAAATCTGCCAGATCCATCACAATGGAGGCCATTCCCGGAACTTTAGAGTACGAAAATATATGGCGCAACTTCCTGATCAGCTTTAAATTACATCTCCGTGAAAAAGGCTGGCTGGATAAAACTGCCATTGCTCTTGATGAGCGTGACGAAGAGGAAATGGAAAAGATGTTTCGCTTTTTAAAGGAAACTGCACCTGAAATGAAAATCTCAATGGCCGGCTTCTATTTCGATAAAATAAACTCCTCCATTTATGATTTCAGCTCCAACTGGAGGCATATCGATAAAATATCTGGGAATATTGTTGAATCCAGGAGACGTTCAGGCCTGAAAACCACCTATTATGTGGCTTGCGGAATACCCAAACCCAATAATTTCACCTTTTCGCCTCCGGCTGAATCCTGTTACCAAGGCTGGTTTGCATCGGCAATGGGCTTTGATGGATTTTTAAGATGGGCCTTTAACAATTGGGTGGAGAATCCGGAGGTTGATTCCAGATTTATCAGGTGGCCCAGCGGCGATACTTATTTTGTATACCCCGATGCCCAAAGCTCCATACGCTTTGAAAGACTGAGGGAGGGCATCCAGGATTATGAAAAGATACGGATTCTTCGCAAAGACCTGGCTGAAAATAAATCTTTGGAAGCAACAGCAGCCAGGAAAAGGCTGGATGATTTCCTGAATACCATCAACACAAAAACCCTGGAAAGCCGGTCAGCAGCGGAGGTTATCAATGAAGGGAAACAGCTGATTCATGAAATTGCCAAAACTGTATATCAAAAACCCGGTTAACTCCCAATCTGTTACAACATTTGAGGTAATTTGCTATCAATTTGTTACAATATTATTTAATAATTGCCCACAATCTGTGACATTTATACTTATCTTTGTCCATCACACCAACAAGATCAACTAAGTGTTCAAGAGGGATATTTTAAGGGAATTGAAAAAATGGGCGGCAAAGCCCAATCGGAAACCACTGGTAATGAGGGGTGCCAGGCAGGTGGGAAAAACTACGGCAATCGAAATGTTCTCTGAAGGTTTCGATCAGTACATCAGTTTAAATTTAGAGAAAACAAGTGAGAAGGTGATATTTGAAAAAGAGTACCCTTTCTCAGATTTGCTAACAACACTGTTTCTGTTTGCCGGGAAAAAACGTGCTGGTGGAAGAACCCTTGTTTTTATCGATGAAATCCAGAACTCGCCGAAGGCAGTGGCATTGTTGCGCTATTTTTACGAAGAAGCAAACGATCTGTACGTAATTACCGCCGGGTCATTGCTCGAAAGCATCATGGACCGAAAGATTTCATTCCCTGTTGGCCGGGTTGAATATATGGCAATGCGACCCTGTTCGTTCAGGGAATTTTTGTTTGCCACCGACAACCACCAATTGGTCGAAATGCTCGAAAAACCTGAAGTTCCCGGATTTTTACATTCGCAGTTTCTCTCCTGGTTTAAAAAGTATGCTACCATTGGCGGAATGCCCGAAGTGGTAAACCTTTATGCGCAAAACGCTGATATTACATCGCTGGATGAAGTGTATAACAGCCTGATTCACTCCTATTCCGATGATATTGAGAAATATGCTTCTTCCGCCGCACAGGTTCAATATATTCAACATATCATTACAAATGTTTTTCGGGACGGGGGCTCAAAGGTTACTTTCGAAAAATTTGGTAACTCGGGTTATCGTTCACGTGAAATAAAGGAAGCTTTTCGAATGGTTGAAAAAACCATGCTGATAAAACTGGTTTATCCGTGCACTTCCGCACAATTACCGATCAGGCCTGGTCTGACAAGAAAGCCGAGATTACATGTTGTCGATACAGGATTGATAAACCACTCACTCAAAATCATGGGAAACCTTGTATTTAATGACGATATCAGCGAAACGCACAGGGGAATTATTGCAGAACATATTGTCGGGCAAGAATTGCTTGCCTCCAATTATTCTATCAGTAATGAACTCCATTTCTGGACGCGCGAGAAAACCGATGCCACCGCTGAAGTGGATTACATTTTACCTTATAAAAGTAAACTCATACCCATCGAGGTTAAGTCAGGTAGTATTGGCAAGTTGCGTTCACTCCACCAATTTATGGAAAGCGCACCCCACACCATTGCGGTGCGTGTTTATCAGGGCGAATATTTAGTGCAAAAAGCCAGAACCGCTTCAGGAAAAGAATTTACCCTCCTCAATCTGCCTTTCTATCTCGTTCACCGAATTGAACAGGAACTGGAAAAGATCACATAGAAACTCATTCGCATGAAAAATATTACCGTTCTGATTTACACATTATTTCTTCTCCTGCCAATCACCCGGCAGGCTTACAGTCAGACAGATGCCAATATCAAATGTAAAGGAATTGCCATCTATATTGATTATCCGGATGTGCCTGCTTGGGTAACACCGGTCCGCCTCGACAGTTTAATCAATGGTGTGACTTATCAGGAAACGGGAGCAACCCGGAGTTTTAGAAAATACTGGCATGAGCAATCCAGACGAAATGTGGACTTTACCCATGATATATTTTTCTACACGGCCCCACAGCCATCAACCTATTATGAATCAATTACCTGGCAGGAGGGAATTCTGCTATGGAAAGATGCGCTCGAATGGATCATTGCGCATAATCCGCAGTATAACTGGCGTTCACTAAGTATTACCGACGATAGTTTCGATAAGCTATCGAAGGGTGGGCTGGCATCGGTTATGGTACTCAGCTCCAAATGGGGACCCAAAGGAGTTGGAGGTGCCCACGGTCCGAACTGGACCCTGTCCAACGGGGTAAAAGTAACTGCGATTTACGGGTCAGTACTTAAATCTCCATGGGATACCACACCGGTAAATATGTTCATGAACCTCCACGAATCGGGTCATGGGATTTTTGGATTTCCTGATACCTATGATACGGATGATGGTGCTGCCCATTCCAGCGGAACCGGTTTTTACTGTCTGATGTCGGGAGGTTTGCCCGATGTTGAACCCCTCGGCGCACCTTTTCTGGCTCAATATAAATGGGGCACAGTGTTGGAACCACAAACGGGAACCACAACCATTACTTTAAAAGCCGATGGAGACAGCGTGGTGGTGATGCGAAATCCATACGACCCCTACGAATACTTTACCATTGAGGCACGTAAAAAGTCGACCATGGGAAATTCCCTTTTTCCGGCTGCCTTGGGATTATTGATCTGGCACACTGACAGTAAAGTTTTTACCTCCAACCGGCTGTCGGATATGACCCCCTTAAAACACTACCGGAATTCCATTGAGCAGGCCGACGGTAAGTTTGAGATGGAGAAATTGAGTAACAGCAGAGGAAATCTCGGAGACATCTATCTTCCGGGAAAGTCGTTCACACCCAACTCAAAACCAGATACCAAATGGTGGGATGGCCGGGCATCAGGCTTTGAAGTAACCGATATCCGGTTTGTGGGAGCCAACCAGATCAGCTTTACGGTAACCGTTCCCGAACCTGCCACCCGATTACCAGAAATTTCGCAAAAAGACTGGCGACTCGTTTCTGCACCGGCATCACAGACCGGCTATCAGGGTGCAAAAGCTTTCGATGGTGACAAAGACACCTATTATCATGTACCGTGGGGCAACACATCTCCCAGGCCGCACGAGATAGTAATCGATCTTGGCCAGATTTATGTGATTAATGAATTATTCTATATGGCAAATACCAATACCATTGCCCCATGGGAGGGACGGGTGGCTGATTATAAAGTTTACGTAAGCACTGATGGGCTTAATTGGGGGACCGCGATTGCAACAGGAACCTTTTTCTATACAGAACTTACTCAATATGTGCTGTTTGCCAATAGCACAGGCCGATACCTGAAATTTTCAGCGATCAATTCCTGGTTGGGTGATGGAACCCTGACAGATGTAAGAACTTCTATTGCAGAGATCAATTTAATGGGCTCAAAATTGCCTTCACTGATAACAGATACTGAACTAAGCGCAACTACTCTTTCCCTGTATCCTAATCCGGTAACTGAGGTACTGAATGTTCAAATATCAGGTTTAGGTGAAACCGTTGTTGAGATATACAGTCTGAATGGTAACCTATTGAAAACAAGCACATTTACCGGATCAGTAAAAATTGATGTATCCTCTTTGCTTCGCGGATTTTACCTGATCAAAGCAAAAACAGCAGAGCACATTGCAGTCGGAAAATTCATAAAAGATTAATTTACCTCAATGAAATCAACCCTCCTTACCACTCTCCTGCTCACCCCGTTGGCTTCTCATGCCGCTGATACTCCGAAGCAGGCGAAACCCAACATCATCATTATCCTCGCCGATGATCTCGGCTATGGCGATGTTGGTTGCTACAATCCGGAATCCAAAGTCGCCACGCCAAACCTCGATCGGCTGGCAAGCCAGGGAATCCGGTTCACCGATTCGCATTCTCCGTCAACGGTTAGCACACCCAGTCGGTATAGCCTGCTGACCGGCCGGATGGCCTTTCGCATCCCTTACAAAGGAGTTTTCGCCGGGGTTGGCGGGCCTTGTCTCATCAAGGAGGATCAGCTGACCCTGCCGCAGATGCTGCGTAACCAGGGATATTCCACTGCGATGACAGGCAAGTGGCATGTCGGCTTGAGTTTCTTCGATAATGACGGGCAACGAATCACCAAAGGAGGTGTTGAAGGGGTGAAGATGATCGATTACTCCCGTGCGATTCCGGACGGGCCGGTTAATCGCGGTTTCGACCAATTTTACGGCACTGCCTGCTGCCCGGCCACTGATTTTCTTTATGCCTTCATCGATGGCGACCGCATTCCGGTACCACCCACCGGGATGCTCGATAAGTCGAATCTGCCCAGGCATCCTTATGCCGAGGACAACCGCGACGGTATGATCGCGCCAAACTATGACCTGGAAGAACTGGATATGGTTTTCCTGAAAAAGAGCCTGGAGTTTCTTAACGATTACGCTAAAAAGCAACCGGAGAAACCCTTCTTCCTCTTCCACTCTATGAATGCGGTGCATTTGCCTTCTTTTGCAGCGAAGCAGTTTCAGGGAAGCACGAAAGCCGGACCGCACGGTGATTTTATCTACGAACTCGATTACATTGTGGGCGAACTGATGAAAACCCTGGATCGGCTTGGGATGGCAGACAACACAGTGGTCATGTTTTCCAGCGATAACGGACCCGAAGTCACCAGCGTTGTTAACATGCGCGCCGACTACGGCCATGACGGCGCACGGCCATGGCGCGGTGTGAAACGTGATCAGTGGGAGGGGGGACACCGGGTTCCATTCATCGTTCGCTGGCCGGGGAAAATAGCTTCTGGCAGCACGAGCGACCAAACAGTCTGTCTTACGGATATCATGGCGACCTGTGCCGCAATAACCGGCACTGCACTGCCTGACAGCGCCGCCCAGGATAGCTTCAATATTCTTCCATTACTACTCAATAAAGAGAGTGGCGGCACCGTCCGCCCATACACCCTGCACCAGACCATCAGTCTGGCTCTTGCCATACGCAAGGGACCCTGGAAATACCTCGATCATAGAGGCTCAGGTGGGAATAATTATAACAATCCTGAGCTGAAACCCTTCGCTCTGGCAGACAACGCGCCGGATGCACCGGGCCAGCTTTACAACCTGGAATCCGATCCCAGGGAGACGGTGAATCTCTATTTCAAACACCCGGAAATCGTGCAGGAATTGAAGGCCCTGCTGGAAAAAAGCAAAGCGGAGGGACGCAGTGCATTGAAATAGTTACCGCCTCCCACGAAATGGCAGAATAAGCCAAAACTATTTCTGCCGCAATTCTTCCATTGGTCACCATATTGTGCATATATATCATAATGGAGGATAAATCGTATTTTTATCAAAAGGACTATCTATGTCAAACATAAAATTATTTCAAGAAAAGACCATCAGATCAGAATGGGTTGAAAGTGAGAACAGATGGTTCTTTGCTGTTATCGATGTTGTTGAAGTCTTGGCTGAAAGCGTAAAACCAAGGGATTATTGGTATCGCCTGAAGAAAAGAGAAAAGGACAACGGA
This sequence comes from uncultured Bacteroidota bacterium, assembly GCA_903919925.1. Lineage (GTDB taxonomy): Bacteria > Bacteroidota > Bacteroidia > Bacteroidales > UBA12481 > UBA12481. The sequence goes on from CAIXKO010000261.1 coordinate 17,715, forward strand.
ACTGACTTGTCGACAAATTGTCGACAACTGAAAATAAGATCTACCGACGGGAAGTTATACGACACCGAATGTGCAGATGCGCAAGGATTGTTAAGGATAATTCAGTCTATACCATCGCCAAAAGCTGAACCCTTCAAACGGTGGTTGGCAAAAGTAGGTTCTGATCGATTGGATGAAATTGAAAACCCTGAATTAGCCAGTCAACCACCGAGATAACCAGAAAAATTGATCCGCGAGGATTTGGGGAAAACAAGAAGACAGCCAGAAAAGGAGGGAAAATTGCCGGTGACGCAAGGATCGCCCTGGAAAAGGAAACCGGAAAGAAAATTGTAAACTCTAAAAACTTTTTGTCGAAAAATGTAGAAAAGTCAGAAGAAAATGGACTACCTATTTATCAAAAATCATTTGGTTATTCAAAAAAGTAGCCCCGGCTGTTAAACCCCCAAGTCCGCCTCCTAAGATGATTGTATTGTATTTGGGCATAACTCTTTCAGAATTAAATGGGGACTATTTCCCTACCCATTCAACTGAAACAATAATTTCATTTCTTCTGCAAAAAGGTTGGAACGGTGGATTATATCCCAGAAATCGATAATTCCCGATGGAGGTGATCCCATTTTCTTTCAGAAGATCCTGAAGTTTTTCCGAATAGAATTTCAGATCCTTGTCAGAGGCATATCCTCCAAACCGTAATGCTGCAACATATTCATTATCTGTATTGTGAATATGGACATTCGGGTCATTGGGCTTTGGCAGGGTTTCTTTTGAATAAGCCGAAGGCATTACGAAACTCATTGTGGAAAGAGAATCATTGATCGCCATTTGAACGGGTGTGGTCATGGAAATTTTCGTATTGGCCTCATTGCCGCCGAATATATAGCCTGCCAGCCGCTGAAATCCGGGGCTCGCGAGATCCCTGTAGGTTTTTGCATTCGAATTGATTGTTGCAAAAGTTGCAGAGGGATAAAACCTTATTTCAAACCCCTTGTATTTTCGAACAGCTGTATGCTTTTGTTCTTCAGTTTTGTTGATTGGCATTATAACAAATGATTGAAATAAAACGAATATCGCGATGAAAACCACAAAAATTGAGGTAATTGTTTTTATTTTTCTTTGTAAACCACCTGATAATATCAACTTTACCTCCTTTTTTATTTAAAACAACCAGACTGCCGGAATGTTCAGGATTTCGATACTTTCGATAATAAAACCTCAGTAAGGTATACAGAATTGTTTCCTCGGTTAACCGGAGACCGCCCCAGGGAGAGACCTCTTTATCTTATAAATCGTATGGTAACCCGTTCAACCTTTGGATAAAATTGCTATTATTACTCAATCCAAAATATAATACGGCATTTGGAGGTTTTCAAATCCTTTTATGGAAGGTATTGACTAAATCTTATTACTATGAAGAAAATGAAAAAACTTGTACTCTGCTTATTATTCGGCCTGACGGGAGGGATTCTCCCGGCCGGACCATTGGGCTTTGAAATAGCTGAATATGCTGCCCGCCGTCAAAAACTGATGGACCAGATCCCCGATGGATTCGCCATTATCCGGAATTCCACCGGTAAGAAGCCCAACCTGGATTTTCTTTATCTGTGCGGTGTTAAGGTGCCGAATGCTATATTGTTAGTTGACGGAAAGAAGCGGGAAAGCCACCTGTTTTATTCAACCTCAGAAGATTACCTCAAAGGAGAAGGGTTAAGTCCGGAGATCACAACAAAACCAACAGAAACTACCGGAATTGAGTTCTACCATAAGGCAGATCAGTTCGGGACGGTTTTAACGGACAGAATTGCCGAAGGTGGTATGGTTTATACCCCCTTTACAGCCGAGGAGTTCAATACCGATGTCGCCACCCGCAGCGAGTGGGATGGCCGGCTCAATCGTGAGCAGCAATTTGCCAAAGTGCTGAAGGATAAATACCCGGGATTGGAGGTCAGGGATTGCTCACAGCTCATCTGGGACCTGAGAATGATTAAAAGTCCGGCCGAGATCGTGAAAATGAGGATGGCCGGTAAGATTGGAGCCGAAGCCATGAATGCTGTGATGAAAGCTGCCCGTCCGGGAATGTATGAGTACGAATTGAGTTCGCTTTTTGAATATGAGTGTATGCGCAAGGGCTGTAAGGAAATGGCTTTTGAGGTAATTATCAGTTCGGCCGAAAATCATAAATACCTGCATTATGCTCAGCACAACCGGCTGCTCACCGATGGTGATTTTCTGGTGGTGGATGCGGGCCCTGCATGGGAGGATTATGATACCGACATTTCCATTTCTTTCCCCGTGAATGGGAAATTCACCCCTCGTCAACAAGAGATTTATGAGGCCTGTAAAGCCGTTAGCCTGGCCTGTCTCGAGTTTTACAAACCTGGGATCACCGGTTTTGAGGTAGGTACAAAAGTGAAGGAACTCCTGATCAGCAAGGGCTATAACGTGGGGACAGATGCATTCAACCGCCTGAGTTTTTTTAAGGAGGGTGGTATTACCCATTCGGTTGGTTTGGCCACCCACGACTGTGGAGGACGTGATGTACCCAAGAATGTGCCTCTCAGGGCAGGAATGGTTTTTGCCTGTGACGTGTTCGCGACATTTCCTGCTGAAAATATGGGGGTTCGGGTGGAGAATACGGTGTTGATTACGGAAAACGGATGTGAAAATCTGACTGCCGGGATATTGAGATAGTATAAAACATTTTGATGAAAAGATACCCACGTTAAATCATCGCCGCTTTGCTCCTGACTTCGCTGGCGAGTCTGCTCAGCGATTGCCGGACCAAACCACCTCAACAAGCCGCCGACCCGGCTGAATGGCGATTTGCGCTGACTATGGACGGAGCTTCGGCTGCTAAGCAACCTTACCCTGTGTTGAAGGGCTGCGCTTTTGACGGACCTGTGGTCAGTTAAAAGGATTTGATTATGTATTTTAGCTTCAATTCTTTGTTAGCACAGATTAAGTTTATATTTACAACTATGGTAAAGCAAAAGCGGAAGAGTGCGAAAGCAAAAGGTCAACTGGTGTTGGAGCTGTTGAGAGGCAAACTCATCCAAGAGGTGAGTCGGGATAACCAGGTCACGATAACGTATCTGAGTGAGTGGCGATCAACCTTTCTCCTGGCTGGGGAAAACGGGTTTATGAATAGGATACTGGCTTTTGCAGGGCTCTCGTTTTCTGCTTATTACCGGGAAAAGCCAGCCGCCGGAAAAAAGTTCTATACCATGCAAAAGGCTACAAAGCATTCTTTAAATATACCATTCTTACAAACTCTTGGATAATCTGATTCTAACAATTTCGACTAAAATTATGAAATCAGCACTAAAATGTCTGTCTATTTTCTGGGGCCTTTTTTCGCTTTTTAACACAATAGAAGCACAAGGAATACAAAAAGTTACGTTGCAGCTAAAATGGAAACATCAGTTTCAATTTGCTGGTTATTATGCAGCTATAGAAAAACAGGAAGAGATAATTCAACTTATTTACAATAAATATACAAAAAGGCATAGTGTTGAGCATTTAAGATTTGAAGCTGAGGGCATGAAAAACCTGATAATGGAAGATGTGCTGGAAATAGGATACACAAATCCTGGTAGATGGGAGTCGATAGCAAATATTTACAAAAAACTAAATATGCTTAAAAGCTCATTTTCTACCAACGGTTTGCTGTATTCTGATTACCAGAAACATAATATGACGATTCCATGGAAAATGATATTTGGGTTTGTGTTGATTTTATTTTTTATTGCTTTCATTGCATACTTTTTTTATCATAGCTCGCGAAGGTTCAAGAATGAAATAAAGCAACGGATTTTATTAGAGGATGATTTGAAGGTAAGCGAAAAAAAATATCGATTATTAACAGAATTTACAGCTGATGTAATTTGGGTATTAAATGTTTCAAGCGGCAAATTTTCCTATATCAGTCCCTCTGTATTTCAGTTAAGAGGTTTCACTGCTGAAGAAGCGATTCTCGAAACTCTGGAAGACGCGCTAACACCCGATTCTGTGTTATTGGTAAATGAAGCAATTACTAAAGATTTAAGTAACTTTATTGCCAACCCTGAATTGCGAAATTATTATATTAATGAAATTCAACAATATTGTAAAAATGGAGAAATTATTTGGGTAGAAGTTTCAACACAATTCCGTTATGGTCCAACTGGTGATATTGAAATAGTTGGAGTTAGTCGTAATATAGAAGAAAGAAAAAAGGCAGAAGCAAAAATTTTAGAGAACGAAGTTGAACTCCGCAGTTTAAATGCTACTAAGGATAAATTCTTTTCTATCATTGCACACGACCTCAAAAGCCCGTTCAATTCCATTGTGGGTTTTAGCGAACTTCTTGTTGCCGAATTAAAGACAAAAAATTATGACGAAATTGAGACTTATGCAAATATTATCCTCCAATCTTCTGAAAGAGCCCTGAATTTATTGATGAATCTGATGGAATGGTCCAGATCTCAAACTGGTAAAATGGAATTTAATCCCGAATATGTCGAAATGGGAAATTTAATCAATGAAATATGCCTTTTGTTTGATGATGTTGCCAGTCAGAAATCAATTCAAATAAATAGAACGTTACCTCCTGATACAATTGTTTTTGCTGATAGAGCTATGGTAAGTACAGTGATTAGAAACCTGATTTCAAATGCGATAAAATTTACTAATACAAATGGAGAAATACAGATAAGTGCAAAACAAAAAAACAATCAAATTCTAATTTCAATAAAAGATAATGGCGTTGGGATGAGTAAAGAAACTATAGAAAAATTATTTAGAATAGAAGAGAGTTTTTCGAGTAAAGGCACAAACAACGAAACAGGCACCGGACTGGGGTTGTTGCTCTGCAAGGAATTTGTTGAAAAACATGGAGGCATAATATGGGTTGAGAGTACGGTAGGAATCGAGTCGACTTTTTTCTTTTCATTACCATTAAGTATAAAGAAAAGACTGGATATTGATAGGTTAACAGCGTAAGAGGATTGAATTAAATTTGCTTGTCTTCCAAAACTTAGGAAATGTAGCACAAGCGGAGATGGTTATTTTGAAACCGTTGTCCTTGATGTCGAGGTGGATAATCCGGAGCATACTGGTTCTTCGTCACATTTGGGGAGGCTTACCCGGTTTTGGATAAGATCACCTTTCGCTGGAAATGCAGGAAGGTCAGATACTTTTCGATAATAAAAATCATGGATTGTACTGCTAAATGTTTCACAAACCGGACACCGGGACCGGTTGGTTTTAGTGGATGCAAAAACCGTTATCAAGGCATTATCAGTAAATCAATAAATTATATGGTTCTTTTATTAACACGATGTAATAAAA
>CAIXKO010000262.1 GCA_903919925.1 uncultured Bacteroidota bacterium
CTGTTTGCCAATTCAAAAATATTCAAATATCCAAGTTTCACTATCTCAGTCATATACGGCAATACTGCCTTTTCTGAATGATCCGTGTATTGGTGATAATCAGGGGTGAATTTTCCATGTATCAGGAAAATCGGAATGTCCTTGGCCGAAAAGGAGGAGAAATCTGATCCCCCGGCTGGTTTCGGCGAGGTTTTGTATTCCATATTCAGCTTGATCGAATAATCCTTAATATGCTTGTCAGTAATCTCCTTTATATAGGGAAGTCCTGAAGAGTAATTGAAATCGCATTTTAACCCGGTGGAGTCATCCAAAGCAGTCCGACTGATCATATCGTAATTCATGTAACATTTTATGTCATTGATCAACCGATGATTAACATAATACTGCGAACCCAAAAGTCCCTTCTCTTCGGCTGTCCAGGCACAAAATATCACCGTAACTTTTGGCTTGACTCCAGTTGCAATCATCGCCCTGGCAATGTTAAAAACGCCGACTGTTCCGGATGCATTATCATCGGATCCATTGTAAATGAAACCGTTGGTTTCCCCCATATGGTCATAATGAGCACCTACCACAATGCAGCTCTTGGTGTCCTCTCCTTCTAATACACCAATAACATTGCGTCCCCTGATAATTCGTGTGTCCACCGAACTCACAAACCGAAGGTAACGGCCGGTAAGATCCCCCAATGATTTTACGTTTTCTTCTGCAGCACTGGTTTCTATGGCGTCAAATTGAATTCCTGTTCCATCAATCAAGGTGCGCAAAGCTCTGTCAGATAAATTAATACGAGGTAAACTGGTGGTGATTTTTGCTGGTAGAGATGTGCGGTACGGCACCTCCGCATTAAATGGAACATCACCTTCATAAGTGGGTTCATTATAACGGAAAGGGATGTTTGTGGGGGTAGGTGAAAAGCCGGTCGATCCTGACCGTACATCAATAATCGCCAATGCACCTTTTGCCAGGGCAACACTGTCTTTGTTCAAATCCATCTGCCTCATTGCCAAAGGATCTGTTGAGGTAAACCTTTTGTAGTTCTTTGATTCAGGATTCTTCCAGCCTGGATAGCCGGCAAGCCTGATCAAAATTTTCCCCTTTACGTCTAATCCTTTGTAATCATCATGACTGAGCTTTTTATCTTCAATACCGTACCCTACAAAAACCAAAGGTGCCTCGGTTTCAACAGTCAGACTCCCTGGAGTAACAACATAATCTACCTTGTAAGTCAATCCAAGTTGGTAGCGCCCTCCCGCACCGGCAAAAATGATTGCGCATTCTTGTTTTTCCCCTGGTCTGGTTTGAATAAAGTTGATATTCTGGAAGTATCCCGGACGATAAGTATTACTGACCCCGCCAGGCTTTAACCCGATGGTTTTGTACATGCTTGCAATGTAATCGGCAGCCATAAATTCCCCTTTGGTTCCCGTTTCCCGACCGGTTGTCCAGTCAGATGCAAGAAATTCCAAAGGCCCTTGAATCGATGAGGTGGTTATGGTTCTTAGCCCCTTATCCTTGGGCTTTTCCTGTGAATACAGAGGAACGGTCAGAATCAAAAAGATCAATAAAACACGGGAAATACGTTTCATAATTGTTAAGTCAGGCCTAACAAAAATAATCGTTGAACCCGGTTTATCAGGGGGCCAATAGTTAAAAGTTGTTAATCGTTGAAAAACGAAAAATGTACCTTGCCATAATTGCGCTCTTCAGCAAAACCTGGAAACCCGGTAAAAGATTTGTCAGGGCCATGCTCCAAAACAAAAAAACCATCAGGTAACAGCCTGTTTTTTCCAATTACGAGGGAAGGTAATTCGGTGATCAATGGATGATTATAGGGAGGATCAGCAAAAATGAAGTCGAAAGGATGAACTTCCTTCTTGAGAAAATTAAAAGCATCCGTCTCAATCAATCGTATCGAACCAATATCCAGAAACTCGAAATTCTTTCTGATTGTTGCACAGTGAAACCGGTCGCGTTCCACACACGTAATATCCCGGCAACCTAATGAAGCAAACTCAAAACTGATAATGCCAGTGCCTGAAAAAAGATCCAGCACACGGCAATCTTCAAAATCAAGCCTGTTTCTTAAAATGTTGAACAGCCCTTCACGGGCCATATCAGTAGTGGGACGTGCCAAAAGGTTTTTGGGAACCAAGGGCCTTCTTCCACTGAGATGTCCGTTAATTATTCGCATCGGGTAAGATTAATTATAGGTGTAATATGGTGCTGGGTTAGCTCGCTAAAGTTATCACTATATGTGTAACTATCCGGAAATTTCTGAAAAACGATCTTTTTGAGATATTGACTCAATAATTCAACTGCTCCGGTATACATTTCGATAAAGCCGGCAATCTCAAGCGGACATGTTTCCTGCGATAACCCAAATTGCTCATACATATATAATATATAGAATACAAGATCGTTTGTGTCCCTGATCGTGAAACTATTATAAAGAAGAACCTGCTTTGCCTTGATAATCAGAATATCAGCAAATCCTGAATTCACACCAACAATAACACTGGTGTATCCGGTATCGCCTCCGGAGGCTGTAATTGCGGCTTCAATTTGGGTGCAGCTTTGATGAAATACCTGAACCTCATGAAGCATGATCACTATTTGGTTGAAGAAATCCGCTGGTATCGGGAATACGGAGAATGCATCAATGGATGGAATTTTTCGGAAAAGTATCCGGTCAGTGGATCGTAATGGTGCTGAGAATTTTAAATAAACTTCCGGATTCTCCTTCCGGAATAGTGAGGAAGGTACCAAAACCGATACAGGTGTCAGGTATACTAAGTTTACTGATTGGTATTTACGGGTTAAATAGCTTTCTCCATGCAGAATGCTTCTGATGTGATCAGCCTGATTTTCAGCAGGTATACTTTGAGCAAACCAGATAATTTTATATGCGATAAACTTCAACCTTGATCCATCCATGATCGCAAACGAACAAAATTGATCAGAGTACCGGATGGATAAGTGATAGGCCGGGGTGAGCTCCCCGTCAAAGGTTTCATCGATTATTGCAATGTTTCTCATTC
>CAIXKO010000263.1 GCA_903919925.1 uncultured Bacteroidota bacterium
GCACCGGAATTGATCAGGTGTATAACGCCGTTTGATGCAAGACCTTCCGGTTTCATTCCGGTAACTCTTTCAATCGCCTCGGGGCTCCAATAGGTTCTGATATCGGAAAACATTTGTGCCGTGTTGGTGAGCAGGTAACCAAACAACATGGGTACGCCGTTCATAGCATCGTTCTCAGTGGCAACAAGATAAGGAGGTCTGATGCCATTCCAGTCGAAAGATGAGCAAAGTATTGCTTCCAAAAAATCGCCATTAGGCATGTGATCGGTCCATTGGCGCTGGCCCTGGAATCCGGAAAGAATGGCATTGTGACCGAGTGCTTCTTCGCCATATCCCAATTCTTTTAGTTTTGGGTTGCCCACCATCAGATCACGGGCAATGATGGCCATTTTAACCACGGTTTCCCATTCCTCATCCAATCGCTGCCTGGATTTTGGTGCTTTATTGGTGTCCTTCCCCTCCAAACAGTTTGCTTTGGTCCATGCAAGCGCTTTTACAAATTCCTCTTTATCGAATATCTCTTCGTTTAGCCGGCGGTTGAACTCGCTCATATCGATATATTCATTGCGCATTCCAAGATATTCCTGGAAAAAATCTTCACGTACGATCGATCCGGCAATACCCATGGAAACTGAACCCATGGAAAGATACGACTTGCCTTTCATGATCGCAGTGGCGAGACCTGCACGGGTAAACCGAAGGATTTTTTCGGTTACATCTGCCGGTATCGACTGATCACCGGAATCCTGTACATCATGGCCGTAAATTCCGAACGCAGGTAATCCTTTCATGGTATGGCCAGCCAGGGCAGCAGCCAGGTAAACGGCACCCGGGCGTTCGGTTCCGTTGAAACCCCAGATTGCTTTTGGCATGTCAGTGTTCATATCAATGGTTTCGCTGCCGTAGCACCAGCATGGAGTAACCGTAAGGCTCACTCCAACACCGTTCTTGCTGAATTTCTCAGCACACATTGCCGATTCGGCAACCCCGCCGATGCACGTGTCAGCAATAATACATTCAACCGGTTCGCCATTCGGATATTTAAGATTTTCAGAGATTAGCCTGGCAGCACTTTTAGCCATGTTCATGGTTTGATCCTCGAGCGATTCTCTTACTCCGCGCATTCTGCCATCGATTGCAGGACGAATCCCAACCTTAGGAAAATCACCAATAACCGTTGGATAGTTGTGATTAACATTTAGCTCATTATTAGCCATTTAAAATATTTTTATCGTGAATACTTATTAAAATTAAAAAATGAAAGCAAAGGTAATAAAAGTGTAATATTTTTGCGATTAATGGAAGAGGATGCCGAAGATGTTTCGCAAGATGTTTTCATTGGGAGATACTTTCGGAGACGATCATCAGCTTTATACCATTACCTCTGCCAAGCCGGGGAAATGGGATTGGACTTTAGGCTATTCCCAGTACAGCTGGTTAAAAGCCATACTGGAAGGCAGCAACGCCCGGTACCTGTTTGTATTTGCCCATCACACCAGGGGTGAGGGCAGGGGAGCAGCTAAAACCGGCTGGGATGGGATAAACCTATTCATCAATTGTTTGTGGATAATAATGTAGATGTCTTTTTTCACGGTCATGATCATTTTTATGGTAAGCAGGAAAAGGACGGGGTTATCTATCAGGAAGTTCCCCAGCCATCCAATCGGAATATCACCAATGTGCAAGCATCTGAATATGGTTATGTGAACGGGCTGTTTTTGCCGGGAAGGGGTTATCTTTCCGTAACAGTGGCGGATGATGGTGCTACAGTAAAATATATCCGTACCTGCCTGCCAACGGAGGAGAATGCGACCCGCAAAAACAAGGAAGTGGCAGATTCATATACGGTAAAATCAGTGGCCTCCTATGCCGGGCCGGTAAATGGATTACCATTATTAAAACTGGATCAGAATTTCCCGAACCCATTTCAATCGGAAACATTAATAAATTATGAGATTTCCACAGCCGGTCAGGTTCAGCTGTTTATTACGGACAGCTTTGGAAGGGCGTTAAAAAGTCTGGTAAATCAATACCAGCCGGCAGGCCCGTATTCCCTTGCCTGGAACGCCGGAAGCCAGGAGTTTCCTGAAGGGATTTACTATGTTGTTTTGAAGACAGCCGGACAAATTTTAAGTAAAAGAATCATAAAAATTAATTAGCTCTTTTATCAGATTAACTGTTTGGATCAACGTTAATCCCACTGCTCATTTTGGCCGCGAAAGGTGTATCTTTAGAGCCGTTCCAGTTGAATTAACGTGTAATTATGAAAGCATTGGTCAGTATCCGGATTTGTTTTGTTTGCTTGCTTTTAACCGCATTCAGTGTGCAGGCAGCGGAATCGTATTCCTTAAAATATCTTGGAAAAGAGTTTAAGGAGATCATCTATATTGAACGTGCACAGTACGTTCCCGATCACCACAACACGGAAACCATGTTCCAGAAAGGAGAGATCAATGAGGCGAGCTTTATTGGTAACTCTGCCTTAAAAGCCTTAAATCTCCTGACCGGGAAATCGCGCACCATCATAGAATCTAAGGATGGAATTGTTCGAGATCCCGAGGTATCGTTTGACGGGAAAAAGATTATTTTCTCGATGCGGAACAACAAAGACGATTTCTATCATATCTATGAGATTGACTATGACGGA
>CAIXKO010000264.1 GCA_903919925.1 uncultured Bacteroidota bacterium
CTTATTTACAAAATTACCTGGATGAATTTACCTACCGGCTCAATAGACGGTACTTTGGGGGAAAACTATTTGGAAGACTGTTAATAGCATGTGTATCATTTTGTTGGATAATTTAGGTTAATCATTACGGACAATCATATACTTAATATTACTTATGGCGAGGGAGCCGGTCTTTCCAATTTGTTTGGAACGCTTGACTGGAGTGGCACCAGTGTTGCCTTTATCCCTTGCTGTACAGCACCTTCACAAACGTCAACAGGTAATGTAATCAATCCTGTGGAGCTTACTTATGATCAGTTTAAGGTGGATTGCTATTTAAATACCAGCCTGAAAAAATATGAATCGATGTTAGTCAGGATTACTACACCGATTATTGCGAATGATGATTATGACGGAAGTACTACAGATCAAGACGTTTGGGTTTATGATAATCTCGATCTTTTAACCAAAAATGCAAAAGGAAGTAATGATTATTTTATTCAAAAAGTATTTAATAATACAGATTATATCGGAAAAAATATTCCGATGATCCCAACTATTTACCAGGGAATACGCACTAATGTTAACTGGGGTGCGCTGTATGGGTTAATTACTCCACGGAAAGAATCAGATTATTTTGCAGCGGTTGAAGCTGGTATCATGGCAAACCCGGGTGCCGTGAACTTTGTTAATGTTCTCACAGGACAATGCCAATCTATTTATGTGTACCTTTACAATGAAGGAGTTGATAATGTTGATATTACGGGGGTTTCACTGGAAAATTCATCACCCGGTAATAAGTTCAGTTTAGTTACGCCACCAGCGGTTCCGTTTACTCTGGGTTCCTGGTTGAGTCAATCTATCAGAATCGATTTCTGTCCATCAGATCTCGGTCCTCAGTCTGATAATCTGATTGTTGCGTATGGAGCCGGAAAATCACTGGTTATTCCGGTTACCGGTACCACCATTCTAATTAATTCTACCCCATTCTGCGAAGATTTTAACGCAAATGAATGGCTCAACAATCCTACAAATAATGGATGGAGCACTAACGGGGCTGCTGGTGGTGGAAATACAATAGGAATTGTTGATACCCGGTATTTTGGTAATAACACCAGAATCGGATCTTATGGCAATTCCTTAATCATTTATCCATTTAATAATCAAACTGTTTATTCCACTACTCCCGGATTTACGATCTCCGATAATTCTAAATACCTCTCTTTTTATCAAGGTAAATATGATTTCTTTATCAATGGAGTAGCTGGTACAACAGCTCCATCGTCCGATCCAAGAAAGGTTTTTATATCTACGGATGGTCAGGTAACCTGGACGCAGATTTATTCTACTCCGATGAGCAGCATTCCTGAAGTTTATTCACCAACCCTGGGTACTTCTTTTCAAAAGGTGGAAATATCGCTCGCTGCCTATCAGGGAAAGACGGTTTTCTTTAAATTTCAGGCTAACCGGGTTGGCAGCAACCGTGGTTACTGGTTTATAGATGATTTTTGTGTTAAAGGATTAATTACCGGGCCAGTGATTAGTTATGACGGTACCGGAGATTTTGGGACATCCATGTTTCCGGTTGAACGATCAGTTAATGTCAGTAATATCGGACTGAGTTTGCTTAGGATAAAGTCGGTTGCAATTATTGGCGATCCTGAGTTCGCCATCAGACCAACCTATACTTATCCTATTGATGTTAAAGGCACCCCATCGGCCTGGTCGGAATATCCGGTTATGGACAAGCTTCCTTTCGTTATTAAGTTTTCTCCGGTAGCAACAAAATCCTCAACAGCAACACTTCGCATTACTTACGGAATGGCTGGTGATGAAACACTCGATATACCATTGTCGGGATCAGGAGGTGCAACTTCGTGTGCAGATGGCGGTATTGCGGTGGTTGGCCGGAATTGGGCACCTTCGCAGAATTCCTGGTTTAAATACACTGCCGACCGGTATCAAACCGTTCAGATAACCAGTTGTGATCCGGAGAATACTGTTGTTCCGTATGTATATTCCTTCGATACTTATCTATATGTTTTCAGCGATTGCGAAGGAACCCTTTTAGCATCAAATGATGATTCAGAAAGTGCCTGCTCCTATAACAGGGCCAGTTCATCGGTTCAAATCGTAATGAATGCGGGCGAAACGGTTTATATTGCCTGGCCGCTCATGTTCCCCGGTACTTTACATTCCGAAGATGGATTTTATTTTCACATTAATCCCACTTATCCGATTGATGGAGATGTTTGCGAAACTGCCATACCGTTATCGCTCCCTGTAATTAATCTTGTGGGGACCACCGTTGGGTTCAACGATGATTATAATCAATCACCTTGTTCCCCGGTATCGAATTATATGGATGGGAATGATGTGGTTTACACGCTGGATTTGATGTATCCCGGAACCCTTTCAGGAAGTATTGCCGGTGCGTATGCTTCGGTTCATATACTTAGTGATTGCCCGAAACAGACACTTGATGTATCGGCATGCATAGGATTTGCAGGAGGTCCAAACGGAGGGTCCTTCAGCAGTACCGTTCAGTCGGGCAAGTATTACGTTATTATCAGCTCCTGGGCACCTCCTCAAACGGTGGATTATACCCTAAATCTGCAATTTGCAGAGCAAAGCAATCATGTTCCCGATTGGACTGTAGATCCCGAAGCATACGATTACGATGGAGAGATAACCTCAGAGATTTTCATAGATAATGTTGCAGTTGTACGCGGTCAGGGCATTCTAGGTGCTTTTGCCGGCGATCAGTGTCGTGGAGTTAAGCGCGGGGGTTTAACCGGACCATCCGGTAAATATGTGTTTATTATGCGGTGTTATAGCAATCTGGCCAGTGGGGAAACCCTGTCGTTCCGGTATTACGATCCGGTTAATGACACTGTTTTCGGAATCCGGGAAACCATACCTTTTGAGCCTAATATGATGGTTGGGAGTGCTTTAAGTCCCACAGCCCTTAATGCTTACCATACGGTGGTGGCATCGCGTGAGTTCCTCAAGGGTTGGAGCTGGTTCAGTGTAAATGTTGAAAGTCCCGATAACTCGATAGGAAGTGTTCTGGGCTCTTTAACCCCAACAGAGGGTGATTATATTAAAAATCAAACCGTTTCCGCCTCCTGGTACAATGGAATCGGCTGGTTTGGCGAACTCAGTGTGATTGATCCACGCGAGATGTACAAAATCAAATTGGCTTCGGCCGGAACCCTCAGATTGGAGGGGTATGAGATTGACCCGGCCAAGGTGCCCATCAGCATTAAAACGGGCTGGAACTGGATCGGTTTTATTCCACGGGCAGCACAAACGGTTGGGACAGCTTTAAGCAGCATCAATCCGGCAGGCAGCGATTATATTAAAAATCAAACCACTTCCAGTACCTTCTATACCGATTATAGCTGGTTTGGTGAACTTTCTCACCTTCAAGCCCTCGATGGATACATGCTTCGAAGCAGTCACCCGGCCACGCTAATTTATCCTTCAGGCGTACCACTCAATGCAAAGAACGTAAAGAACGAGAAGAGCGTAAAGAACGTAAAGAACGAGAAGAACGAGAAGAGCGTAAAGAACGTGAAGAGCGAGAAGAACGTGAAGAGTGTGAAGAACGTGAAGAGTGGGGGATTGGGGGGAAATAATCCCGTCACTGGTCACTTGTCACTTGTCACTGATTACGAGTATTCCGGACAGGTAAATGCCACCATCATACTCAACGGTGAGAACTTCAGTAGCGAGGATTATTGTTTATACTCAGTGGTAGATGGTACCGTTCGAGGGGTGAGCCGCGGGATGTGGTTTGAGCCCATCGGGAAATGGATTCATAACCATCTTACATACAGTACTTTTAGCGAGGGTGATACTGTTAGGTTCCGATTACATGACACCCGAACCGATACCTGGTACCAGTTTGATGAATTTGTTGTGTTTAAGGCAGATATGATTGTCGCAAGTGCCCTGGATCCTTTCCTCCTTAAAACATCTTCGCTTCTGGATCCTTTCACCTTAAAACTTGAGCCTTCACTGGAGGTTTATCCGAATCCGGCCAGTTATCTGACTACTGTTCAGTATACTATTTTATCTGATCAAAACGTTGTTATACAGGTGGTTGATTATACTGGAAGGGTTGTAGATGAATTGGATTTAGGCCAACGGCAATCAGGTACGCACCAGGAGAGCTGGAATACCGGAAATCCGGAACAGGGGGTATATTATTTAAAGATGAAAAACACTAAGATTGGATATAAGCAGGTGGTGATTACGAGGTAACTACGAATATTAGCTGTTTCATTTGGAACGGTTTCGGGTTTTTTATAAGGATACCTGATTGCGTCCACTTCCTGTGGAACCGCGATGTAGAGTCCGCCAGCATGTTGCCATTTTGCCCCAAATCTAATAACCCGCAAACTATTCGTGCATAGGCTTTTAAAGTACCCAGCCCCTGGCCCCCTCCCTGAAAAAGGGAGGGGGAAAGAGCTCTGGATTTACATCAGTGAGGAGCCCCTCCCTTTTTCAGGGAGGGGTTGGGGTGGGTACTTAAAGACCGGTTATATAAGAGACGCATAATTGCGTGTCTCTTCAGAAGTGATCCGTGACCACTGACTAACATCATTGACGCAAGAAATTGAGCTCAGCAACCGGATTTTCTCAATAGAATAATCCCTCTCTCGCAGTTTGCAATGCATAAGGCATATTCCGCCCCTCTTGTTCATACAAAAATCCATAAGGTTCATACAGAAAAACCCAATGCTCAATAAATGGATTGATTTTTATGTAATTATTTAAAGTCTTCTGCTTAAATTTACTGATCTTTACCAGTCTACCTTATCGAATAGTGAAAATATCTTAAAACTATACTCTATGAAAACTTTTCTCAGGATTTTCTTGTTCTTGCTCCTGGTGACCTCGATTCAGGTTAACGCACAAGTTAATAAGCCAACTTGGTCCGTGAACCCTGCTGCCTTTGAGCAAGGGATGGATGTTACTGTTCAGATGCATTTTAACACTACCGCGGTAACTGCGGGCGGTATGGTAGGTGCCTTTATCGACGGATCTTTGGTGGGTGTTAAAGATGGAGGAATCCTTACTCCACCCTTTTTAGGTGCCAAATGGGTTTTTATAACCCGTGTTTATGGCAACGCTGCAGCTGGCAAAACGGTGACCTTCAAATTTTGGGATACCGCCAGGGACAGAGTTTACGACGTTACTGAAACGGTAACTTTTCTTGCGGATGGTGTTATTGGCAGCTCCGCAACACCCCAGCTTTTTCACGCAATCTTGTTTTCGGATGCCAACCTTAGTGATCTGGCAGTGGATGGAACCACAGTAACTGGTTTTGATCCTGCTGTTATAACTTATACTGTCAAAGTGCCTAAAGGAACTTTGGCGGTGCCAACAGTTACCGGAACCACCAACGATACTAAAGCTACCAAGGTTATTACTCCTGCTGTGGCTATTCCAGGTTCAACCACCGTGGTAGTTACCGCTGAAAACGGCACAACCACAAAAACATACACGGTAAATTTCGAGTTCATAAAAAACACTATCGCCACCCTGAGCGATTTAAAGATTGATGACACTTCTGTCATCGGATTTGATGCTGCCACCTTAACCTATAATAAGGAACTTCCGCATAATACTTCAGTTGTTCCAACAGTTACCGCAACGTTAACCGATCCGCTGGCCAGTAAGGTAATTACCCCTGCAGCAAGTTTACCGGGTACCTCCACCGTGGAGGTAACCGCTGAAGATGGAACAACCAAAAAGACCTACTCCATAAACTTTACTATTGCCAAGGATACCGATGCAACATTATCGGACCTTAAATACAATGGGACAACGGTAACCGGCTTTAGTGCTGCCACTTTGACCTATGATGTTGAATTACCCCATAATACTACCCTGGTACCAACTGTTACTGCAACCACAACCGATATTAATGCTTCAAAGGTGATTACCCCGGCGGCATCACTGCCAGGGACTACCTCCGTGGAAGTAACTGCGGAGGATGGAACCACTAAAAAAACCTACAGTATCAGTTTCACCGTTGCCAAAGATACTGATGCCACCCTTTCGGACCTGAAATCTGATGGAACCACCGTTACCGGATTCATTGCCGCCACTGTGACTTATGACATAGTTTTACCACATAACACTACCCTAGTTCCAACTGTTACTGCAACCACAAATGATGTAAACGCATCAAAGGTGATCACTCCTGCAGCATCCCTTCCCGGTTCAACAACTGTTGAGGTTACAGCAGAGGACGGAACCACCAAGAAAACATACACGATCAACTACACCGTTGCCAAGGACACTGATGCCAAGCTTTCGGACCTGAAGTCGGATGGTACTACTGTTACCGGATTTAGTGCTACCACACTTTCTTATGATATTGTTCTTGCACACAACACTTCGATCGTTCCAACTGTTACTGCAACAACCAATGATGTAAATGCTTCCAAAGTGATAACCCCGGCAGCATCGCTTCCCGGCTCCACCACAGTGGAAGTTACCGCCGAGGATGGCACTACAAAACAAACCTACACCATCAACTACACAGTTGCAAAGGACACGGATGCTAATCTGTCAGATTTGAAGTCGGACGGTACAACTGTTACTGGTTTCCTTGCCAGCACGCTGTTATATAATATTGAGTTGCCTCATAATACCACCATTGTGCCCACTGTTACGGCAACAACCAATGATGTAAATGCATCAAAAGTAATAACACCCGCAGCAGCTCTTCCGGGAACAACCACAGTGGAAGTTACCGCAGAAGACGGTACCACTAAGAAAACCTATTCCATTAGTTACACAGTTGCTAAAGATACTGATGCCACCTTGTCTGATTTAAAATCGGATGGAACCACCGTAACCGGCTTTAGTGCCTCCACCATAACTTACGATATCGTATTGGCACACAATACAACTATTGTTCCTACGGTTACCGCCACAACAACCGATGTGAATGCAAGTAAGGTCATTACTCCGGCTGCATCGCTTCCGGGTTCAACCACAGTAGTTGTAACCGCTGAGGATGGAACCACCAAGAAAACTTACACGGTCAATTACACAGTTGCCAAAGATACTGATGCAAAGCTTTCGGATCTTAAATCCGATGGGACTACAGTAACCGGATTCAGTGCCACAACCCTTAGTTATGATATCGTATTGGCACACAACACAACAATAGTTCCTACCGTTACCGCAACCACAAACGATGTGAATGCCACCAAGGTAATCACCCCGGCAGCTTCACTTCCCGGATCTACCAGTGTGGTTGTTACCGCAGAAGATGGAACTACTATATTAACCTACACCATCAATTACACGGTTGCCAAAGATACTGATGCCAAACTTTCAGATCTTAAGTCGGATGGCACCACGGTAACTGGTTTCAGTGCAACCACGCTTTCCTATGATATCATTCTTCCGCACAACACATCAGTTGTGCCCACTGTTACAGCCACAACCAACGATGTGAATGCCACTAAGGTAATCACACCGGCTGCTTCACTTCCGGGATCTACCACGGTGGTGGTTACCGCAGAAGATGGAACTACAATTTTAACATACACCATCAATTACACAGTTGCCAAAGACACTGATGCCACCTTGTCGGACTTGAAATCGGATGGTACCACCGTTACCGGATTTGCCGCTGCAACTGTTACGTATAATATTATATTGCCTCATGATACATCTGTTGTGCCAACTGTTACCGCTACCACAAACGATGTGAATGCTTCAAAGGTTATCACTCCGGCGGCATCCTTACCAGGTTCCACAACAGTGGAAGTAACTGCCGAAGATGGAACGACCAAAAAGACCTACACCATCAACTACACGGTGGCAAAGGATACCGATGCCAAACTTTCGGATTTAAAAAGTGACGGAACCACTGTTACCGGCTTTGATAAAGATGATTTATCCTATGATATTGTGCTGCCAAAAGGGACAAAAATCGTTCCTACCGTTACCGCCACAACTAATGACGTTAACGCCTCAAAAGTGATTACACCGGCTGCTGATTTGCCTGGTTCAACCACAGTTGAAGTAACTGCTGAAGACGGAACAACCAAAAGAACCTATACTATAAACTTTACGGTTACTCCATTTAAGAACAAACCAGACTGGGCGGTTGTTCCGAGTGATTTTACCTATGACGGCGAGATAATTGCTCAGGTGCTTGTTAATGCAGTTGTTAGTGCAGAAGACGATGGGATTTTGGCCGCATTTGTAGGATCCACATGCCGGGGATTAAACACCGGAGGATTAGTTGGTCCAACCGGAAAATGGGGCATGCCATTACGCTGTTACAGTAATGTGGTATCGGGTGAAACGCTCACTTTTCAGTACTTTGATCCTGTTTTGGATACAGTATTTCCGATCCTGGAAACTGTACCTTTTGTTTCCAATATGCAAATTGGCAGTGCGTTAAGTCCTTTTTTGATGCATGCTCAATTGTTGCGTTCAGCCACTAAAAGCTTGTCTGCCGGATGGACCTGGTTCAGTCTGAATATTGAGAATTCAGATATGACAATTGGCAAAGTTCTGGAAAACCTGACTCCACACACAAATGATTATATCAAAAATCAGACGATCTCTGCTACCTATTATGAAGGCTTTGGTTGGTATGGATTATTGACTGACATCGACCCGAGACTCATGTACAAAGTAAAGCTAGGCAGTGCCGATGAACTCAAGTTTAAAGGATATGAGATTTATACTCCAACCCGATCAATCACCATCAACCTTGGTTGGACCTGGATCGGTTACCTTCCACTTACCTCACTGCCGATAACAGATGCTTTGGCAAGTATCAATCCGGTCGGTACCGATTATATTAAGAATCAAACCTTATCAAATACCTTTTATGATGGTTATGGTTGGTATGGCTTATTGGATCCATTAGCTCCTTTGGATGGATTCATGTTAAAAACCACTCATGCCGGAGTTCTCACCTATCCTGGGGCTACTCCGTATGCATTGCCTGGTAGCTTTGAAAACATCAAGCGTTTTGTTCCTGAAAACGACCAGTCATTTAAACCGGAAGCATTTGAATTTTCAGGACAAGTGACAGCCACAGCTTATTTAAACGATAAAAGGATAAACACTGATGGATACCGGCTTGTCGCTTTGGTCGGAGAGGAAGTTAGGGGAGAAAGCGATGCAACTTATTTTGAACCAACCGGTGAATATGTATTTAACCAAATGATCTTTAGTGATATCCAGTCTGGTGAGGTTGTTCATTTCCGTTTGCATGATGTTAACACCAATACTTGGTATACTTTTAGCGAAACCATTGTTTTTGCATCCGACATGGTCATATCCAATGCTATTAATCCTTTGCCTCTTAAATCGTCCTCATTACTAGAGACTTTTGCCTTGAATATGGAGACCTTACTTTCTGTTTGGCCAAACCCTGCAAGTAACCAGGCTTCAATCAGGTATACATTATCTACTGATCAGGCTGTGATTTTGCAAGTAATAGATTATACCGGCAGGGTTATTGATGAGCTTAGTCTTGGAGATCAAACAAAAGGTAATCACACGATAACTTGGGATACCAATACATTAAAACAGGGGGTTTATTTTTTAAGAATGAAGAATTCACCGTCTGTTTATAAACAAGTTGTTATAACCAGATAGTTAGTGATGATGATGGAATAATGACAGATTTGTAGAGACGGATAGTAATCCGTCTCTACACTTTTTTGGTAGAAACCAATTCATTTTAACACCTTGCATGTTCATCAGAATAATTGGTATATTTGAAAGCTTTCAAGCTTTTCAGGCTATGGATTCGTACAAAAAACGCTAATGTTCATGCATGGTTTTTAAGGATTCCTACAATAGATCACCTTTTTCTTGCATTTTGCAAAAGCGTTTATGAAATTTACAGAAACAATGCTTTTTTTTCGAATATAATAGAAATCAATAAAACGAATAAAACCTTTGATTATGAAAAAGTTACTACTTTTTATCGTGTTGGCTATGTCGATTCTGGCCATCCCTGCCAGAGCGGTGACCAATAAACCTAACTGGTCAGTTAATCCAGCTGCATTTGAGCAGGGAATGGATGTGACAAGTGAAGTTTTCTTTGGTTCAACAGCGGTTACAGTCGGTGGTATGGTTGGGGCCTTCATTGATGAAGTTCTTGTGGGGGTAAAAGATGAGGGTGTGACCGCTCCACCGTTTCTGGGTGGAAAATATTCTTTCACTATTCGTGTTTTTGGTAATAGTGCTGGAGGTAAATCTGTAACTTTTAAATTTTACGACACTGCCAGAGACAAAGTGTATTCCGTTACTGAAACGGTGACCTTTGTTGCTGATGGTGTTGTTGGGTCAGCGATAGCACCCACACCGTTTCATTGTATCCTGGGTACCGATGCCACTCTGAGCGATTTGCAGGTTTCCGGAACCACTGTAGCAGGTTTTAGCCCGTCTACAATAACTTATAATTCAGAAGTTCCGATTGGTACAGTTGTTGTTCCAACGGTAACTGCCACTACTACAGACTCAAAGGCAACAAAAGTGATCACCAATGCCCCGTCATTACCTGGTTCTACAACTGTTGTGGTTACCTCTGAAGATTTATCGACAGTCAAAACCTATACGGTAAACTTTGTGTGGGCCGTACCAATTGCTGATTTTTCAGCCGATGTAACCAGCACGTGCCTGGCACACACCGTTACCTTTACCGACAAAACAACCAACAGTCCCACTACCTGGGCGTGGACATTTTCTCCTTCTACGGTGACTTACACCGGGGGAACCAGTGCTTCTTCGCAACATCCGAAAGTGATTTTTAATGCCACCGTAAAGTATACCGTAACACTTGATATTTCCAATACCGCTGGCTCGGATTCGGAAGTTAAGACTGATTATATTACGGTAAGCGATGATGTTGCAGTAAGTGTAAGTGTTGCAGCAGTACCCTCGGGAGCCATTTGTGCCGGAACTTCGGTAACTTTTACTGCTACCCCAACCAATGGCGGAACTACTCCAACCTACATCTGGAAAAAGGGCGGAATAGCAATAGTGCCAGCTGAAACTGGTGCAACCTATACCTCAACTACTTTGGCTAACAGTGATGTTATTACAGTTGAGATGACTTCGGATCTGCCTTGTGTTACCGGGAATCCCGCAACTTCTACAGGAATTACCATGACGGTTAACCCAAGTGTCACTGCCAGTGTAAGCATTGCCGCTGTGCCATCGGGAGCAATTTGCGCCGGAACTTCTGTAACGTTTACAGCTACACCAACTCACGGAGGAACCACGCCGACTTACGTTTGGAAAAAAGGAGGAATTGCAATTGTACCAGCGCAAACTGGCGCTACCTACACTTCCACTACTTTAGCCAATGGCGATGCGATTACAGTGGAAATGACTTCCAATGCAACGCCTTGTTTACTAGGCTCACCAGCCACTTCCAGCGGAATTACGATGGTTGTTAATCCGGTATTAACGGCCAGCGTAAGCGTTGCTGCAGTACCAGCAGGAGCGATTTGCGCCGGAGCCTCGGTAACCTTTACTGCTACCCCAACCAATGGGGGAACCGCACCAACCTATATCTGGAAGAAAGGCGGAATAGCCATCGTACCATCGGAAACAGGAGCAACCTATACTTCCACTACGTTGGCCAACAATGATTTGATTACTGTTGAGATGACATCCAATGCAACACCTTGTTTAGCAGGATCGCCTGCTACCTCAAGCGGCATAACGATGACGGTAAATCCGATATTAACGGCCAGCGTAAGTATTGCAGCGGTACCAGCGGGAGCGATTTGCGCCGGAACATCAGTAACCTTTACGGCTACACCAACCAACGGTGGAACAACTCCTACTTATGTTTGGAAGAAAGGTGGAACTGCAATTGTACCAGCAGAAACAGGCGCCACCTACACTTC
>CAIXKO010000265.1 GCA_903919925.1 uncultured Bacteroidota bacterium
CAAAAAAGATTGTGATCTGAAGATTGCGCACGAGGAATTGCAGCTCATTCCCACAGATCTGATTACCTGGACCATGGAAAACAGCCATCGTTGGGATTTGCCGGAGGATCAGCTTACTGACCGGTTTGGATACGCTCAGGCTGTAAAACCGATCCCCACTCCGGAGCGCGGAATATCCAAATGGAACAGCAACACCTACCGATATGATTCCGGTTCCAACGGATCGGGCGAGGACGATGGAGCCTTTTTCCTGCTGCCTTATTGGATGGGGCGGTATCATGGGTTTTTTGTGGGGGAGTAAGGAGGGAAGAGGGCAAGAAGGCAGGAAGGCTGTGAGGAAGTAATACTATGTTGTTGCCAATAGTTCCATTGTTTTCTTTTCCTTTTCTGAAATCGTTTTCAAAATTTCTGATGCTTGTTGGATATAATCAAAGATTTTTGTTTGGCTTACTTTTTCAAATAATTGCGAAACAGAAGTCCAAAGCTCTGCGATTTCTATAAATGCCTCGTACCCAGCTTTCAGTTTGTCAAGTTTTAGTATTTCAAAACTTTCAATTCGAGATTCAGGTTTTTAGCAATGTTTTCGGTAAGCGCATCGGGTTTTATTCTGCCTCCGAGAAAAGGAATATCCATTGTTTTCATGTTCCAGAAAATGAAACCAAGTCCTTCGCCCAATCCAAAAAGCATGGGTTCAGATAATTCAATGCCAATCTGATTTAATAACGTTCCGGTTGCAGTAGTTTCGCAATGCTGTCCGTCAAATGGCGTGCAGTTTTTGATTATCATATTGAAATACCTTTATTATATTTAAAATCCCAGGATAAGTTCACTATTTCCAAAAATACAGAAACTTTGGTTAAATTCTTACCGCCTGGCTATTCCGTTATGCATTCTTGCCCTTTTCAGGTGATCTTACTAATGAATTGCATGAACAAAAAAGTTATCTTTAAAATCATATAAAAAGTCCGCCGGCAGGTAGTTAATTGACTCTGCCAACAAGTATTCAATTGACCGATATACCCAGATTTAAAAATGAAAACCAACCATTCAATCTCATTAATCCTGGCCCTGGCCTTATCCACCGGCATCACTCTGGGACAGCCGGAGCGCTTTGTGCCTGCAGAACGGGCAAAAATGCACGCGATCAGCCTTGACCGGCCGGCACCCGATTTCTTTGATGGTGCCCTGCTGGGCAACGGCGGACTGGGCGTGGTGGTCACTACCCGGCCCGATGCCGTGGTGCTCTATTTTGCTCACAATAACGTGTGGGATATCCGGCTGGCGGAAAATAACCGGGAGAAGATTGGCACTTTCCGTGAGATTTTTGAACGGGTAAAGGCTATCCCTGACTCGCTCGACCTGCTCACGCGGGATCCCTGGTACGCGGAATACAGCAGCATGACTGCACAAAACTACGGGAAGCCCTATCCGCGTCCGTTCCCATGCGGATCCGTTTTGCTGGGTTTCGACCGGAGAAACATCGAATTAACGGGCCACCGGCTCGATATATCCACCGGATTGTGTGAGGTGTTTTTCCTCACTCCCGACCGCCAAAATATC
>CAIXKO010000266.1 GCA_903919925.1 uncultured Bacteroidota bacterium
AGTCCCGCACAAATGCCGTTCTCGCTTACCGTTAAACTAACTGAAACCGGATTGGCCGGGCTAACGGTTACGATACCACTAATCGGCTCGCCGATGCAACCATCGGGTTGGACCTTCATGATAGACAGCCCGAAAATTCCCTCCAGATTCCATAAATGAACGAACCCGCAAACCGGGCCACTCTGGACGATTTTGCCATCAATCGCCCAGATATAGCTGAAGCCCTGGCTTTGAGTGGAATCCACCCAATAAGTTTTATATTCCCCAACCCGCGCCACATCGGGCATAAGCAACTGACCAAATAGCTGAAAGCTGTGGAATAGTATGGCAGCCAGCAAAATAATGGGGCGGGTTAGGGTTGGCATGAAAAATGGCCGGTATTGGTTTGCAGTTTTTTAAAAAACTAATTGTGCCAGATGGGAGAGGTAACCAACTCAGGCTGAACAGTAATGATAACACTGTTGGTGGTAACCGTTCCGCACGATGCTCCAGCTGTTTGAATCAGGTGATAACTGGTTGAAACCGTTAATGCGCCTGGGGCAAAGGTCAGGGTTGTACCTCCTGCCTCGGCAACCCAGCTGGCACCTCCATCAACCGATGATTCCCACTGGTAGGTGTAGGTTCCATCGCCACCAACCGGCTCAGTTGAGCTTAATGGGTTTGGAATGGTATTGTAGCAAATGATTTGATCGGCCGATGCTACCCCTGGCAGTAATCCAGGTAACACCGTGACCGTGATTTCAACCGGGTTTCCTGTACAGGTTGCCGTTGTTTCCACCACCCGGAGCACACACACACCGGAACTGGTCCAGTTAACTGATATAATATTATTTGGAGCCGCACCCGGAGTGATGGCGCCACCACCACCCGACCCGGGAATGATGGTCCAGGTATAGGTAGATCCTGCGGTTGGAACCACCCCGTATGGTTGAGTGGAGCTTAAGCAAACAGTCATGTTTCCTGCATTGGGTAAACCCCCTACCTGTGCGGTTGCTCCTATTGTAAAAGGAAAAACCATGGCCATTAAAATCCATTTATTGAATCGAACTGTTGTTTTCATTTTTTAATTATTTTCTGATTTAAAACTATGATAATGTTGTTGTTACAAATGATAAATGATTGAAGTTTTTGGTAATGCAAGTATTGTTACAAGGGATGGCAAAGAAATGGCATTGTTGCAGGAACCTACTGCCGGAAGAATAATCACGCGATAATAGAGAATACCTGCTATGGTAGTTGATGGTGAATAAGCTGAAGAGTTAGCTCCACCGATATTGTTATAAGAAACATTATCGGCGGAGGATTGCCATTGGTAATAGAGCGTACCGGTACCGTTGGTCACAAAGGAGCTTAATATTACAGCGTCGTTTAAGCAACAGGTGGCCTCGCCTGATATTGTGACCGATGGATCCGGCACAATGGTGATTGCTTTAGCCACCGTATACACAACCATCCCTGCCGCATCAGTAATTGAACAATTGTAATAATAGATGCCGGCCACGGTTAGTTGAGGGGGATTGTAAAAGTACAGTACCTCTCCGGGTATTAATAAATTGTTGAGCTGCCATTGGTAAGAATACGGGGGGAGGCCGCCGGTTGGAGCAGTGGAGAAAATCAGCTGCGCAGGATTGTAACCTGTACAGGCAGTTATCGGGGTTATATTGTGTTTTCCGGGAGTCAAAACTGAGAGACCTGAGAGGTAAATAGAATCATTAGCTGGTGTTATGCTTTGATTAATAGCTAATTGCTGGATAGGTATCATCCATATCATAAATTGAATGGTGGCAGAATCAAAAAATCTCATCTTTTAGCAACAAAAACTGGTCGGTTTTGATTTTCTTTAATCATTCAGCCGCAATTTCAAATTGGTTAAACCATGAATCAGTCTATCATCAACATCATTGCTTTTGCGATTTGCAGCATACCCGTTATCTACCTATCGTGGAGGTCATTAGGCAGTTATAAAAACCATGGATTTTTCCGGTTCTTTGCCTGGGAACTCATGCTTTGGCTCCTGGTAAGCAATATTCGTTTCTGGTTTAAAGACCCGTTATCATTACATCAGGTATTTTCCTGGATACTCCTTCTTCTATCGGTTTATCCGGTACTGGATGCCCTTTACCGGTTTAAGGTATCTGGCCGTATCGACAGGGGGCGTAATGATCCCGCATTGTTCGGTTTTGAACATACTACGAAATTGATTACCACAGGGGTATACCGATTTATCCGACATCCGATGTACGCCGCGTTGCTCTATCTCGCATGGGGAATTGCTTTGAAAAATCCAACTGCCTTGAGCCTGGTTTACGTTACAGGTGCCAGTATTTTCCTGTACCTCACCGTACGAATGGAGGAGCGCGAGAACCTGGCGTACTTCGGCGATCAATATCGTGAATACATGAAGCATACCCGGCGCTTTGTTCCCTGGATCTGGTGAAAATCACTACTACCGGAATGTGTTGGGTTAGTTGCGTTAATTCCATCAAACTATTATTTGATGATATAGATGCGTCCCACGAGCTTAAAAGGAAAAAAAACAACAACTATTTTTCAGGTCTCCGTTATTTCTTACTTTTTGATGAACATTTGCGACTTTTTTCAATTATTACCTTTAAGTATTTACCTTTGGTTGATTAGGCAGGAATTTTATCATCCATTTATATGAACAATTTGGATAGCACCAAAGAGCAGCTGATTGCTAAGCAGTGGCAATCTGAAAAAGCACTGCGCGAAAGTGAAGATCTGTATCGGGTCATTCTGGAGAAATCACCTATTGCTATTGAGTTGTACGACCCCAAAGGTGCATTGATTCACGTCAATCAATCTTGTCTCGATTTGTTTGGTGTGGACAGCATTGATGAGATCCATGGTTTTTTGCTTTTTAATGACCCTAATCTGAACAATCAGCATAAGGAAAAACTGCTCAGGGGTGAAAGCCTCCGGTACCAGGATTGTTTTGATTTTGAAAAGGTAAAAAACCTGAAACTTTACAAAACGAAAAGGAGCGGAACAATTTGCCTCGATGTGCTGATTACACCCATCGAAGGTAAATTAGGATCTGTTATTGGCTATCTAGCTCAAATACAGGATATAACCAGCCAAAAGCATGCTGAAGAAGCATTGCAGATTACAGAAGAACAGTTTCGGAAACTTTATAATGATGCACCTATTGGCTTGTACCGCACAACCCCTGATGGCAAAATATTGTTGGCCAATCGTGCCATTTTTGATATGCTCGGCTTTTCAAGCATCGAAGAACTTTCTGCCAGGAACCTGAAAAGTAGTGGATTTGGACCTTCCTATCAGCGTGAGTTTTTTGTCAGCCAAATCGAGAAAACTGGAGAAGTTAAAGATCTGGAAGCAAAATGGATACGATCAAACGGTGACGTCATTATTGTTCTCGAAAATGCCAAAGCTATCCGCGATGAAAACGGAAATACCCTATACTACGATGGCTCAGTGGCGGATATTACCGATCGAAAGCGTACGGAAGATGCACTTGCAGAAACGGAGAAACGCTATGAACAACTGGTAACTAATATTCAGGATGCTGTTTATAGTGTTGATGGTGAAACCGGTGAGTTTACTTACCTCAGCCCGGCTTTTGGCAAATTGCTGGGGTATACCTTAGATGATATTCAGGCAATGGGTGGTCGAAAAGTTTTTCTGTCCAGTGTTCTTCCTTCGGGAAAATCAAATGAACACCTCGATCGGTTTAATCTGCTTCAGTCGAAAGTGATGAAAAAAACTTTCACTGATGAACTTTGGTGGAGAGCCAAGGATGGTTCTTTGAAGTGTATTTCCGATCACTGGACCCCGGTTTATATTGAAGGTAAACTGATTTCCACCGATGGGGTGCTTCGTGATATCACCGAAAGAAAACAGGCTGAAGAAGCATTAAATGAACTCCTGGTCAGAGCCGAGGCCAGCGACCGGCTGAAAACGGCATTCCTCAATAATATCTCTCATGAGGTGCGGACTCCTTTAAATGGAATTCTTGGTTTTGTGGAAATGATGGATGACCCGGATATGACGCCTGCCGATAAAGTTTTTTATCGCGAAATTCTTCAAATGAGCAGTAATCGCTTACTCAGTACAATTAACAGCTATATGGACATTTCATTGATCGTGTCGGGAAACATGAGTGTTAATAATTCAGTTATTGACTTGAATGATCTGATCATACAAGTACATAGTCACTACCATCAACAGGCAGCTGCTAAAGGTGTTAACTTAGCAATTGAAGCATCTGGTTTACAGCTGGCAACCAAAGTGAACTCCGATCCTGAACTGCTTCGAAAAGTGTTGGATCATTTGGTGGAGAACGCCATAAAATTCACAGAGAAAGGATCGATTATGATTGGCACCCGGATGCTGGAGCATGACGTTGAAGTTTCAGTAAAGGATTCCGGAATCGGGATCCATGAGGAATTGATGGACCGGATTTTTGACACCTTTCTGCAGGCTGACGTTTCCATTACCCGTAAGCACGAGGGCAGCGGTTTGGGGTTGGCTATCGTAAAAGGAATAATTGAACTGCTGGGAGGAAAAATTTGGGTAAAATCCATTGAGGGTGCCGGATCAACTTTTGCATTCACCATTCCTAAAGATTCTGTTGCGGTTACTCCCTCTGAACTATCGGGGAATACTGCATCCGTTGAGCCGGAAACCCGCCCGCTGGTCCTCATTGCGGAAGATGACCAGATAAATATTCTACTTTTGGTAACGATGCTGAACAAAACAAGAGCGAATGTCTGGCATGTTGAAAATGGCCTGATGGCTGTTGAATGTTGCCGCCAGCATCCGGAAGTATCACTGGTATTGATGGATCTGAAAATGCCTGAAATGGATGGATTTGAGGCAACCCGCCAGATAAAATCTTTCAGGCCCGGTTTACCCATTATTGCCGTTAC
>CAIXKO010000267.1 GCA_903919925.1 uncultured Bacteroidota bacterium
CCCCAAGGTAAACGCCTTTTGACCTGGTAGCGGTTCCCGGCCTTACCTCTTGCCGGAGCGCCTGTAATTTATAATTCACCAATGCGGTGATCCAGGCATCCAGGCGGTAGTTGCAGCAATCGAGATGTTCGGTAAATAATCTTTCCAGACGTGCCGTTGGTACTTGTTCCAGTGTTTTAAGGGCTTCAATCGTTTCGTTCAACCGGATCGTTTCCTTTCTAAGGGCCATCACCTCCGGTTTGTAAATATGCTCGGCCAAAACCATCGAACTACTTCCAGTAATATCCGAGAAGGTTGAATATAAATGCTCAAATTTACTTTTGCCCTTGCTATTTTCTTCCACATGAATTAAATCGGGATCAAAGTAAACTGCCTTATCAGCAATCTTTTTATGTGCCAGCAAAACCCGGGTTGCGGCATCCGATTGTGCCAGCATCAATGAATGACGAAGCATAATATACAGCAATGCAGCAGGTGCATTGTTACCTCCAAAATCCTCTATTCTGATGGTATTGGCACTTGATGATGCTAACCATTCAATATAATTTTGGCCACTAACGGAGTAATCCCGGATAGCAGAAATCTCGGAATCCGGCACATCATCTATTAACGGGCCATTTAATTTATTGGGTTTGCCAAAGAAGAATTTCTTCAATATTGGAAGATCCAATCCATCGGTGTTAATACCCAGACTATTTAAAATAACCTTTCCCCGATTTGCGATACCGGCAGCAATTAATCCGCCAAAGATGGGGCCGGCAGTCAGGGCAATCTGGTTGTATAATTGAGTTAAGGTTTGGGCATACCGCTGGTGATACTCAGCCGAGGTGGCATGCAATCCAATCACATCGAGCAAGGTTTGATGCGGATCGCCACCGGTTTGCCCAACATGCGGAACAGTAGCGGCGAAAGAATTCCATTCCGCATCCATTTTCATAATCAGGGCATACAGCTTCGAAATAAATGGTGAAGCAGCGAACAAAGAGGCCTTATTTCCCGTATTTACCCGTGAAAAATTCATTCGTGAATAAGCGGAAACCGGCAAAATCCCATAAGGTTGTTTTCCAATGCGAATGGAGGGTACAGGTCCTCTTCCGGAAACATAGGAGGCAAAGAAATTTTTTGTGCGATTTATATCATCGTCACT
Source organism: uncultured Bacteroidota bacterium (assembly GCA_903919925.1). Taxonomy (GTDB): domain Bacteria; phylum Bacteroidota; class Bacteroidia; order Bacteroidales; family UBA12481; genus UBA12481. The sequence goes on from CAIXKO010000267.1 coordinate 1,148, forward strand.
AAACAGCGGATGCATCATTTCCTCCATAAAATAGCCCATGGTAGCCGGAAATAAAGCTTTATTCATAGCATTCGCTTCCAACTGGTCCGTACCATTAGCATTGGGAACTAACTTTAAGGAATCAGCATCGATTCCCAGCGCATCAGCCAAACGTTCACCATCGGATTTAAGTTCAAGATCTTCTGTTTCATCAAAATTCTCCCGATGTTTAAAAATGCGATCATAACTATCATCGGGATCATCGATCCAGGAATAACCCGCCGGTAAATCCTCGGTATTATTTGTGGGGGTACCCTGCTTCAATAATCCAAACCCGTTTTTGCTATAGAAGTGATTAGTAAACAGCGATTCCAATTCGGTTTTACCCTGTACTTCATTCGATGTAAAACGAATGCCTATCACTTTCAGACTATCAAATCCGTTAGTATATTCCTGCTCGGTCAGATTAATTTTCGCTGCCATACCTGCCTGAATGGCCTTATCGAAATCAACCATCCACTGCAGATCCTCATTTACAATTAAATTGCCATTAGCATCTTTTTTAACTTGCTCATCCTCTGGCAGGGACGGATCGGGACCAACGGGTAAATGGCTGGCAACCCCATTCGTAAACAATTCTGTTCGCTTTGTAGTTCCCTTAGTTAAAATGCAAACAAATTTATCGGGCAGGGCATCCGCAACCGGTGCCTCCGACCACGATGAAGTCTTGGGTGTATAATCGGGCAAAGCAAGCTGGTGAAGCGAAACCTTGGATTTGACCATTCCTTCCGGAACACTATCGGTTAAATTAACGGGTATAAAACCAGTAATGATTTCATCAGCGACAGCAGAACCAACCGCGGCGACTAAATTCGCCAGTGCAGCCTGTATTTTGGCCACCTCTTTGTTGGCCATCCAGTAATCGATCCAATAAGCGCTTGCGGCCTTAAATTCAGCCGCGCTTAAAATCATATCGGATGTTACCACTAAAAATTGTTCAGTATCGTCCAATTTCACAGGAGGAACGCCTGCCGGTTTATATTCGGTAATGATATAGGCCGACCGACCGCTACCATAACTGTTTACCAGGCTTTTCCATGCTCCACGTTCAGCAGATTCTATGCCTCCGGCTTTCCACAACTCAATCCAGAATTGCTTTACATTGTTAAGTTCTGATTCAGATAAAAGAGTTTCTTTATGCTGAACATTACAATCATCGGGAAATACCCTTAACCATAACTGATGCTGGCGTTTTACTATTTTAAACCGGATTTCGAGGCGCAACGGGAACAACAGAATTGGATATTGATCACTTAATTCCTCAATAGCGATTATTGGATTTAGTTTAGGCAGGAAGGCCTGTAATTCCTTTTGATAGCTGTCATTTAAGGAGTTGTAATGTGACTTTGCTTTATTCACCTGAGCAGAAAGTGCTCTTTTCTCCTCCTTAAACTGAGCATCAACATGATTTAGCTGCGCCGTATCTATTCCCCTGCTTGTTTTACTAAAGGTACGTTCGGCAGATTTTAATCCGGCCTTTGCCTGTTGCAATGCACGTTTAGCATCTGATGCCTGGCTATGGTACTGTTGTGCGGCTTGTTGTATTTTCTTTAAATCGCTCATGGGTTAATCTTTTTTAGGTAACATCCTTGATGCATGTACGCCTACCAATACCGGCACCTGGTATAATATATAGGCCAGCTCAGCAGCATTGGCAGATGGGCTCCATTTTGCCTGAACATCATCA
>CAIXKO010000268.1 GCA_903919925.1 uncultured Bacteroidota bacterium
AGGCATCGTTTGCCACATATACATGCAGAATATCAGGGAGAAGTGGCAGTGATTGAGATTGAAACCGCAGAAATATTAGCAGGAGAGATACCTTCTAAATAATTACGGTTAGTTCAGGCCTGGATAGAAATTCATCGGGATGAATTGATGGCTGACTGGAAATTGGCAACTGAAGGAAAAGAAACCTTTAAAATTAAACCTCTGGAATAATGAAGACAATTAGAAACCTCCAGGTTGCAAGTGAGCACACTCTCATTGTTGAGTTTTCAGATGGTAAAACTAAATTGGTTGACCTTAAGAAGTACTTAAGCATGGGTATATTTTCACAACTTAAAGACCCGGTATATTTTCAACTTGTGAAAAATAACGGTTATTTTATTGCATGGCCAAATGATCAGGAATTGAGTGCAGATACGCTCTATTACAGTTGATTAACTATCTATTGTATTTTCAGGTGTTTTTACCAATGGATGGGGCGACGACCGGGGATTTTCCGAAATGAATCCGGACGAGCGGTCCAACTTTATCAGGCTTTTCAATTATCGCAAGCAGTCAGGCACAAAATTGAAAGGGTTATATTCCTTGCCACCGTTTTTTAAATTTGGGCAACCGGCTCACTGAATCAATGCATTTTGATTATCCGGGCAGATATTTTTTGTTCTGAATTTTGAATGACCAGCCAATATATCCCATCTGGCAAAAAACTGAGATCCTCCTGAGTGTTGGCCCTGATCAATTTCTCTGACAGGCAGGTTCCATTGATGCCAAAAACGGATAAAGTCATTTCATCGGAGCCGGAAAGCGATCCGATCCATACCTTGTCTGTTACCGGGTTCGGATAAATCTTAAAGTGATTCTGAACCGATTCATCAGGTAACCCGTTGATGACGGGAATGCCACTATACCAGATCCCGAGCGAACTGGATTTGAGGTAAACACGATCAGCCGAGGATTTTATGCTATTTATGTATGTAACTGGTAAACCTTCATTCATTTCTTGCCAGTTTGGGTTTGAGAGAGAGGAAACGAATATACCCTGTTCCACCGTTCCTGCAAAGCAAATATCCTTCACAATTTCTATTGACAGGATTATACTTCTGTCCAATGAGGTTAATCCCGGGGTCCAACTTAATCCGGAATCATTGCTAATAAAAATTCCTTCCCAGGTAGCCACGGCAATGGTACCATTCACTATAGATAAATCACTAACCTCCTGATATTTAAAGTCCTGGTTGATTTTTCCCCATGAGGATCCTTTGTCCTTTGTGAACCACAGTCCATCCTCCCCTGTTCCAACGAATAGAGTATCCTTCTTGAATTCCATACATTGTATCCGGTTTTCGGTTCGACCGATGGATTGCCAGGAAAGAACAGTTCGGTTCCAGAAAAATACTCCTTGATCAGTTCCGCAATAGACATTCATATTGTTCCGGCTGAAGCAAGAGATGGTCATATCTTCCAATCCGCGGTCCAACGCGGACCAATGTGCTCCGTCATCTTTAGTATACATAACCTGCTCTGCGTTTACTGCTGCTACCAGGCAAGTGTCATCGGCATACAAAGCATCAAGCTTTTTGCCCGCTAATCCGGCGTTAGTCCAGGTTTCTCCTGAATTATCAGTAAAAAAGATTCCATTAAAAGTGCTTGCCCATATTTTGTTCCCTGATATCACCCATTGATCTATTTCACAGGAGGAAATCCAGCCATGTTCCCAATGGATCGGAGAATCGATGGAAGTAAGGTATATCGCACCCATATAATCACTTACGAACAGATTTTTGTCGTTGATCAGGATGGCAGGGAGAGAAAAAAAGCTATCTAGGCTGAGGGCCGGAAGGGTAATTGATTTCCATGTCAACCCATTATCCTGAGAAACAACTGCCCTTCCCATACCATCCATGATAAAAAGTTTATTCTGCTAGACCGAGAAAACCTGAAGTTCAGTTTTGCTGAGTCCATATTCAAGAGGTGTCCAGCTTAATCCTTCATCCCCAGAGACATAGATTCCCGTAAAAGTTTCCGCATAAATGCGATCGTCTGATACCTGCAAGGAAAATACGGTAAGATCGGGCCCCACCCGTGTCCAGGTAAGGCCCTGGTTTTTTGAGATTATTATTCCGTCCTCATCGGGGCAGGCAGCAATCAAGGTAGTCCCTGATATTTCCAGATCCATAATAACAGTTCTGCCCAGAGATACACTGTCCCATTTTTGAGCCTGCTCAGAATATCGGTATAACCCATGGATGGTACCGGCAAAATAGACGTCCTTGTCCTTGATAACTCTCCATACTCCCCATGTCCCTTCATTTGAAGGTGGCAGACCCTGGCTGAAGTCGCTCCAGGTATTTCCACCGTTGTAAGATCTGTAAGCATAAGATTCCCCGCAGACGACTAATTCATTATTGTATTCCGCGATACTACCAATTGGCTGGTCCCCGAATCCGCAAAGATTCCATGTTGTGCCACCATCAACTGATTTAAAGAGCCCCCCGTATCCGGAGAAGGCAAAAATTGCATTCTGGCCTTGGTAGAAATACGCGGCAAATCCGACTGATTCTGGTCCTGGTATCCTTTTCCACTGACACTGTGCACTAAAAGGGTAGCCCTGGACTAGGAGGATCAACCAAAACAGATGCTGAAATAATCTTCTTGTAGTCATATGGTTGGTTTTTCAGAGCCCTTAATTTAATTAAATTCAAATTAACAGCTGTGAAGTAAGCAAGTCCAATTTAGACATTTCAAATCGGATTATTGCCGAAGAAAAAGAGGAGAAGTTATCCCAGACAGGCGCATCTGAAATCATCACGATTAAATTATCGGATGGTGAAATGCTCGCCTGATCTGACAACAAGATCAAAACAAAAGGCCCTCTCCTCCCCCACCTAATTCCGGACGCACCGGACTGAGAAACCGTACAGACGGCCGCGGAGATTGTCCCGGAACACGGCATCTTCGTGGTAGTAAAGAATCCGGCCCCAGGAGAATAGCCCACTCTCCGAGGCAGTCCAGAGGTAGGCGTAGTCGCCAAGGTCATAGAAATCCCCGCCGTAGTAGCGGCTGCCGCCCGGTAGCGACGCAAAACCACTGCTGTTGTCTCCGTTCCCATTTTTAGCCCAGCCGGAAGTAAATTTCAAAGCCTTGCCGATTGCCCCGGACTCGCGCCATCCAATAATATCTGCATCCGATTGACTCATACCCAGGGAGGTCTCTAAAATCTTCCATTCCGTATCAGTCGGCAAATGCCAGTTAGATGGACAGGCTATTTTGGCTGCAGCCCAGTTGTAAAGAACACCATACGTGGCAAAATTTGGCTTGGTTTTGGCCTGACTTACACTGCTTCCCTCATAATTATATACATAATAAAAAGGAGCGGTTTCTGATTCTCTTGTAGAGGGACTCACAAAGGGTAAGTAAGCCAGGTTTTCGGCCATCCAGATTTGGCCACCGATTTTTACTACGGAATAGTTTTTCCCACCCAGGTCAGTACAAGCAGTAAAAAATACTTCATAATTCTTTGAAGAAGCCGGTGAATCAGTTAATACAGTTGTGTAAATCCCACTCTTGCATTGGTAATGGATCATGTCACCGGTATTATATGCCATCGTGTATCCGGAATTTAAACTTTTGAATGCTGAACCTGACAATGTGTTTTGATTGCTTTGTAAAGTAGGGTTGTTGGATACTGCACCCAGGTATTGAATACTGTTTTCAGCAATTTTCGACTCTGTACAGATGATTTTATGGCTGATTCTTGCTTCTGCAGTGGTTAACGTGAGCGTATAAACACCGGCTGATTCCAAAGAGAGACCAAACCCGATTTCACCTGGCTGGACAAAAGCCTGGGTTTTTGCCACAACCTGACCAACCAAGGTCTGCACATACAAATAAACAGTCTGTGGTTTTTGGAAAGTGGCGGTGAAGGTTGCCTGGCCCGGAAAAGGATTTGGAAACACCATCCCCTGATTGGTTAACTCCGAAATCAAGGGGATTCCGGTATTTAGTGCAAGCACCAGCGTTTCATTTCCGGGTAAAGTGATGGTCTGGTTTGTTCTTTGATTGGTAGCGGTAACACTGTCGATGGTAATGGCTGATCCGGTACCGGTAAACGTAACGGAGAAGTTTTGTCCGCAGGAAACGATGGGGTAAAGGATCAAAACGGTAAGAAACGTAATTCTTGACATAAAAGGAGTGATAAATTAACCACAAACCTGATGGGGCTGGAGAGCGATTAAATATAATCTTTTTATATATGAGCTGGAGCACCCAATTCACTGAAGACGTCCAAAAGTTGCAGCGTTCCCTAAGGTACATAAAGTCCCCGCTGCCACCAAACCTATAGCCGTAGTTAGTCAGGCCCCGGAAGGCTTATTCTCATCATACAATTTTTACAATCAAATTGCAGAAGATATTTTCTGTTCTGGTCTTCCAGATAAAGCGGTTCCGGCGGAGTGTTTTTGGCGCCCTGAAATCGTTCACAATAACCCAGTTCATATTTTAAACAGTACCGCAACGTCATGAGCAGCTGGTCTTCTTTTGCCGGGCTAACTTCAACTGCCTTTTCCATCTTTTCCACACCATGTTCCCGGTAAAACTGTCCGGCCTTTTCGTTTGAAATATTCTCGGAGAAACTGACCTCTTTCTGGGGAAAATCGACCATTTTCCGCTGTTGAGCGCTATCTTTTCTGGAAAAAGTTGCGGTCCGTAATGCCTCGTGACGCTCAAACAGTATTCTTCTGATCTCATTAAGTTCCGAAATCCGGAAGAAAAAGCTCGTATCACAGGTGTTCTTCACTTCTGTAATGCTGAACATGGAATTGCCTGACCTGGAAAGCTGTGTAACAAGATTCCGCTCCGATAATTCAGGATCCCTGGCTGTTTCGGGTAATTCCTCTACCATATAATCCGATGACAGATTATCCTCATCGGTCAGTTCAAAATGCAATGCGTTATCCTTTTCCGATATCCGGATGCCAGCAGTTACTTTCCGCACAGTATGATCGGCTTCCATCAGTTTGATGAATTCATGATCATGGTTCCGATACAGGACGATTCCCGGGGAAAGGCTTGAAGTATCGGTTATAAAAACCTTGCTATCAACTACTTTTTCAATCCTGAAACCGATCAGTTCGTTATCCCGGATGAAACACAATCCATCGCCGTTATGTAAGCTTTCGGTTGTGTTAAGAGTGATATAACCAGGACCCTTTGTTTCAACAGTTCCAATCTTTTTGCCTACTGATTTAGGTGAAAAGGTGTTGATCAGATTTTCCGAACGTCCTGATAAAAAATAGTTGGTGCTCAGCCTGCTGAAGCTCCTTTCCGGATCGGGTTCAAAACTGATCCCTGTATTTCCAGAAGATGAGCGGACATATTCCGGTTCGGAATTAAAAATATCGTCAAGTTTTCTCCTGTAATAACTGACCACATTTTTGACATAACTGATATCTTTTAACCTTCCCTCGATTTTCAGGCTTGTTATCCCGGCATGAATTAAATCCGATAAACTGCTGCTCAGGTTCAGGTCTTTCAGCGATAGCAGATGACTGTTAAGGATGATTCTTTTGCCGTTTCCATCAACCAGATTGTACGGATGCCGGCATGCCTGGGTACACGTTCCCCTGTTTGCACTCCTGCCGGTTGTAACCTCACTGAAATAGCACTGGCCGCTGAGACTGACGCACAATGCCCCGTGAACAAAACACTCCAGCTCCGTGCGGGTCACCGCTCTGATTTTCCGGATTTCGCGGAGCGATAGCTCACGTGCCAGGATGATCCGGTCGAATCCCAGTTGATCGAGAAAGCTGATGCGTTCGGCGGAATAATTGTTTGTTTGTGTACTCGCATGAAGAGGGATCGGGGGGATGTTCATTTTCAGGATACCCATATCCTGGATGATCAGGGCATCAGCCCCTGCGTGGTAAATCTGATGAATCAGGTTTTCCGCCTCTTCCAGTTCGTTGTCATACAGTATTGTATTCAGGGTAACATATACTTTGGCCCGGTATTTATGTGCAAACTGAACCATCGACTCAATATCGGCCAGTGAATTTGAAGCCGCTGCCCGTGCCCCGAAACGACTGGCCCCTATATATACCGCGTCGGCTCCATAGATTACCGCAGCCTTTCCGGATTCGAGGGTGCCGGCAGGAGCCAAGAGTTCTATTTCTGTCCTGTTTTTCAATAATATACCTTTTGCATCATTATTTGGGGTTTGCCTTCACTCTAACCAACGTATTAAACCAGGAAGGGATCTCGGTTTCAAAAACCATTTCTTTATTTGTATACGGATGCACAATTTTGAGTGAGGCGGAATGAAGCGCCATTCTTTTTGCACATTTATCCGGGTCACCGTAACATTTATCGCCCACAACCGGATGACCCTTTTCCGAAAAATGAACACGGATCTGGTGTTTTCGTCCAGTAAACAGTGTGATTTCCAGCAGGCTGTATTTTTCCGATTCCTTTATAACCTGATATCCCGTTTTAGCCAACTTACCTTTTTCCGGGTCAGTTACCGAATAAACCATATAGCATTTATTCTCTGTCAGATAAGAGGTAATGGTGCCAGCCTTCTCCCGGAGGACACCTTGTACAACGGCGAAATATTTCTTATCAAAACGCTCCCAATTATCTTGCAGGAAGTGTTTTGCCTGCTCATTTTTAGCAAAAACCAACAATCCGGAAGTATCCCTGTCGAGCCGGTGAACAATAAAAATCCGGTTTCCCGACCGGTGGTTTCCTTTTTTAACATACTCACTCAACAGGAAAAAGGCAGTTTTCTCTCTCTCGCTGTCTGTTCCCATGGTCAGTAAACCGGCTACTTTATCAACCACAATGATGTCGTAATCCTCATAGAGGATAGTCAATCCATGTGGCTGGTGTTTGCTTGGTTTATTGGAGAATGATGAGGCTTTTTCGTGCATTCAGTGTATTCGTTCTTTTTGCAAAACTAGGTCTTTTTCACCATTTTTCTTTTTGAAGGAGAACGGGGCGTGAACTTCTGTAACTACCTTTCATTTTGGGTCAAAATCCGCCATCGATTCAATATGCTGAACTATGGCCAATCCTGACTGATTGACCTTATCGTAACAGAACCGATATTTACTTTTGGGCTATTTTCCGGGCCGTGTTTGGGCCGTGATAATTCGATTTATCCATTTTTTGCATTGTTGGTGATCCTCTGTAACCCTTGCTACCACTCATAAAATAAAAAACCTCTCGTCTTGCAACGAGAGGTTTTGTGAACCTGGAGAAACTCACATCGTTTCTTCTCCAGGCGGCGGATTCATTGCGCTAGAAGACTTTCACAAAATCAGTTTGTAACGGCATTGTAACGGCAAATTTCAAGGCATAGATTGTTATTTATCCTTTCCTTTAAATATTCATTTGATACTCCAATCCTTCTTAATACCCTTGGCTTCATGGTTTTCGATAATCCTTGATGGCAGTTCCCAACGATTTTCATGGATCTAAAACCTGCAACGTCAATTACCGGTGATGAACCCAACTTCATTTCGCTAACAAGATACAAAACACGGGACAAAGCCAAAAACCAAAATTATCCGAAACCCTTTGCTAATACTTGCAGTTTTGTAACTTTTAAGTTACCTTTGCTTCAAATTAATTGACTTGGAAAAGATAAGGACAATCGTTGCTTACAAGCAATATTTCGAGGAATTTCTTGTCAAACAACCTGTTAAGATTCAAAAGATAAAGGGTATAATATGAAAACGGAACAATCAAATGTAAAATCGTGGACCCAATTAAAAGACGATGTATATGGCAAACCGGGTACCACTCGCAGAGACGAACTTGATCGTGAATTGGATTCATTCAAAATAGGCTTGTTAATCCGCCAGGCAAGAGAAGCCAGGCATATGACTCAGGAGGAATTAGGAAAGGTAATTTCAAAGAAAAGGAGTTATATCTCAAGGGTGGAAAATGACGGTAGCAACATGAACCTGAAAACCTTATATGATATCGTCGAGAAGGGTTTAGGTGGGAAAGTGGAAATAG
>CAIXKO010000269.1 GCA_903919925.1 uncultured Bacteroidota bacterium
CGGATTCCGCTATACATCTGGTCCCAGATTTCATCCGGATTCAGTGATGAGTTTACCGCCCCGTTGTTAAACATCTGTACCAACGATCCGGAGTAGGAGTGTTTGGCTTCATCGGATCCGCAGGCCAGCATGGCACCGTCATACCGGTTATACCCGGTCAGCAGATCGTTATAGATGTTATTGAGGAACCCGGGAGCATAATGTACATCTGAAAAAATCTTGTCCTCAGTTAGATTGATATCCACCTCTTTATCCAAAAAATCCTCGCATGAATTTAATACCAGCAAGAATAAACTCATAGATATCAGACAGACGATCCTTTTCATTTCGATTGGTGAATTAAGATTAAAATTTCACGCTTAACCCTGTATTGTAAACCCTCATAACCGGATATCCTGAAACCCCTGCATTGGGAACTTCAGCATCAAGGTTGTAATCCGCAATTGAACTAAAGCTGAACAGGTTATAGGTGTTAATAAACAACCTGATTCCCTTGATATTTATCCGGGCCAGCAGTTTTTCCGGGAAGTTATACCCGATTTCCAGGTTTACTATTTTAACGTAATTGCCGTTGCGGGCCCAGAGAGTTGAATTATTATAATTGTTTTTATTGTTCAGCGTGGTCAGCCGGGGATAAGAGGCATTATCTTCGTTAACACCCTTTTCCCAGGCCTGGTAGGCAATGGCAGTGGCTTTGCTGTTATTTTGCAATACCCAAACGCTATTATTGGTGAGCAAAATTGTTCTTCCCATGATTCCGCTGATCACAAAATGAGCGTCAAATCCTTTATAATTCACCGCTCCCAGTAATCCGAAGTTCCACGATGGAATCTGATCGCCAATCACAATCTGATCCTGGTAATCAATTATATTATCGTTGTTCTGATCCTTGTATTTAACATCTCCCGGCTGTACAGCTTCAAATGACTGAAATGGGCTGCTGGCAATTTCCGCTTCATTTTTAAAGAATCCGATCGCCTCTAAACCCCAGATTGCAGAAGCCGATTTTCCTTGCCGATACTGATAGTCAGGCAATCCGCTCACTTCCTGCATGCTCAGGATTTTGTTTTTGGCAAACGAGATGTTTCCCTGAATGGAATATCCCCAGTTTTTTTTCTGGTGCTTATGACTGACCATGGCCTCAAAACCCCGGTTTGCTACGGTGCCATTATTTTCATAAGGAAGGTTTTGCCCGATGATTCCCGGTGTGATATTGGTGCTGGTGGTAATGATATTCTTACGGTGGTTATTGAAAAAATCGATGGAGAAATTTAAAATATCCTTCATTTCCAGATCGATTCCGATATTGGCATTTACCGATTCTTCCCATCTGATATTTGGGTTGGGTATCCGGCCTTCGTATGATCCATCAGTACTTCCAAAGCCGGATCCAAAAATGTAACCACCTCCGCTGTAATACTTTTGCTCATAAGGGAATCGTTCGAGCCCGAGCTTTCCGTTACCCACCATACCGTACGATCCACGTAATTTTAAGAAAGATATGGAGGAATTGTCCTGAAGAAATGCCTCATTGGAAATGATCCATGCACCAGAAACAGATGGGAAAAACCCGAATCGGTTTCCCTTTCTGAAGTCTTCCGATCCGTTATAGGCAAATCCGAATTCGGCAAAGTATTTCTGTTTAAATCCATAGGTGGCCCGGCCAAAAATTCCCTGATTGGCATAAGCCAGGTTGTTCCCGTTTTGGAAGTACTTCGATTGCATGTACTTAAGATCGGCCGAAAGCGAGTTTGCCCCTGAATTAAGGGAGTAGGAGAGTCCGCCGATCGTGGTCATCATATAGGCAAACCCATCGTCGAATTTTTCCGTGTTAATGCTGATATCGCTGTTGTCGCCATATTTAAGGTACTCAACGGAATCTCCTGTATTAAACTCCTGATATACAGCATAGGTCTGACTTCGGCCGAGGGAGAAGAAATTGGTGCCGTCGAGGCCCATCATTACATTGGCAGAAAGTCCTTTCAGGAGAAAATCCAGTTTTTGCGTGGCAGCCACGTTCCCAAACAGAATACGCTGATAATTATCGCGATAGCCTGTTTTTGAGATCATCCCCAGCGGGTTATTCCGGTATACCGAAGTTCCGGCAATGGAGCTATCGCGGTTGTACACGGGCATGGCATTTGGCGGCAGTTGCGAGAGGGTTGAGAATATGGATCCGGCGCTTGTATTGGGCACATGGCGGTTCTCCACCCGGGTAGCCAGGTCAACCGATACCAGGAGGGTTTTGGTTACATCAACATCTACGTTTGAACGCAGGTTGTATCTGGAATACTTTGGGTTGGTACTGTACTGAGGGTTTTCATCGGCAAATTGATATAACCCATCCTGGCCGGTGGCTCCCATAAAAACGAAATAGCGGATACCGGCGGTTCCACCGCGCAACGACAGTTTGTACTGCGATTGCGGAGCGGCAGGTTTCAAAAACTCGGAGTACCAGTCCACATTTGGATATTTGAATGGATCGCTGTTTCCGCTGTAATTCGAGGGATCGTACTTGCTGTCGGCGGAAAGTGGCAGGCCATC
>CAIXKO010000270.1 GCA_903919925.1 uncultured Bacteroidota bacterium
GCAGCGGCTCTGAAAGTATCGGCGGCTCCGAGTAAAACTTTTTTACCTCTCGATTTATATTGGTAAGCAAGTTTTCCGATTGTAGTTGTTTTTCCCACGCCATTAACGCCAACAACCATGATAACGTAAGGCCCACCGGTTTCAGGAAAAGGGAGATCCTGCTGATCGGCAGTATTGTTTTCAGATAGTAAGGCACCGATTTCTTCTTTCAGAATTCTGTTGAGTTCATCGGTACTCATATATTTATCGCGTGCGGCGCGTTTTTGGATACGGTCGATGATCCTAACGGTGGTAGCGACTCCAACATCTGAAGAGATAAGTACTTCCTCGAGATTATCCAGGACCTCATCATCTACTTTGCTTTTACCTGCGATTACCCTGGTGAGTTTTTTGAGAACACTCTCCTTGGTTTGGGCAAGGCCCTGGTCGAGGTTTTTTTTCTTATCCGATGAAAACCAACTGAATATACCCATAGCAGAACGAACTTATAGAAAATAAAAAGAGCTTTCTTCACTTCTGGTGATGAAAGCCCCTATAAAACTGAACAGATGTTCAGCTTACTTTTCGTTAAAATATTCTTTAACAAGATCATTATGAACCATTTCCTCTTTAAAGGAATAGGCTCCGGTTTTTGGTGATTTCACCATTTTGATAACCTTGGCATAGTGTCTTCCTTTGCCGGTTTGCATAGTAGCAACAACTTTCTTTGCCATATTCTAGATTATTTAATTTCCCGGTGAGCGGTTACTTTCTGAAGAATTGGATTGTACTTACGCATTTCCAGACGATCCGGTGTGTTTTTCCGGTTCTTGGTGGTAATGTAGCGTGAAGTACCTGGCTGGCCTGAGGTTTTGTGCTCAGTACATTCAAGGATCACCTGAATCCTATTGCCTTTAGCTTTTTTTCCCATTTGTTACTGCTCCTCTTAATATTTGGTGATCAAACCTTCGTCTTTGGCTTTTTTAAGACTAGCGAACAGACCATTTTTTGTTATGGTACGAATACCATTGGCCGACACTTTCAGCGTTACCCAGCGGTTTTCTTCCGGCAGCCAAAACTTCCGGGTAAACAGATTCGGATAAAAACGCCTTTTTACTCTCCGGTTTGAGTGGGACACATGGTTGCCCACCATCATTTTCTTACCGGTTATCTGACACATCTTCGACATGCTCTTTTGAATTTTGGATCGCAAATTACGGTATTTTTATTCGAATAATCAAGCGTTTGTATAAAAAAAAGGCCTGATCTTATTAACTAACCGGTGTTCAAAGATGAATTCTTAAGTTATTGTTTCTTTCAAAAGTTCTATTCTGAGCATGTTCAAAGCGGCGAGGCTTGCCTTAACTATATTACGTTCACGGTGTTCGCCAAATTTAAAACATTCTGAAAAAACGCCTTTTTCGCTGGCCACTGCTATCCAGGTGGTGCCAACAGGCTTAGAAATTGTTCCTCCGCCGGGGCCTGCAACGCCTGAAGTTGCTATTGAAAAGTGAGTTTTAAACTGTAAACGGCAACTTTTTGCCATTTGTTCCACCACTTGTTGGCTGACCGCACCGTGCTGCTCAAGCAATAATTCGTTTACATCCAAAAATTTTGTTTTGATTTCATTAGCATAAGCAATAACCGAGCCTTTAAAATACATCGAGCTACCGGGAATTCTGGTAATCAGCGAAGCAATGCTGCCTCCGGTGCAACTCTCGGCGGTAGACACTGTATAATGGTTATTGGAGAGCATTTGGCCGATTGTTTCTTCGAGAGAGGTTTCATCATAGCCAAAGTGAAAATCTTTCAATATATGAACCAATGACCCGGTAAGGTCATTGATTCCCTTTTCCAGCGCTGATTGATCACCTCCGGTTCCGCTGATTCTCAGCCTGACCATTCCGGGAGATGGCAGGTAAGCCAGAGTGAAATTGCCGGGGAGTACTTTTTCCCAATCCTGAAGCATCGAAGCTAATTTTGATTCCGGCACACCGGTGGTCATGATGGTTTTGTGGAGTATTGCCGGAGCATGAAAAAATTCAGCTAACCTGGCCAGAACGGTGGTCTCCATAATCGATTTCATTTCAAATGGAACTCCGGGCATGGATACCACTACTTTCCCATCTTTTTCAAACCACATGCCGGGTGCAGTTCCCTGCGGATTCCGGATAGCAATACAATTTTGCGGCACCAGGGCCTGGGCGCGGTTGAGGGCAGAGACCGGGAAATTCCGGGAAGTTAAAATTTGTAGTATATCCTGAAAAACCTCTTCATTCTCAACCAGCTCAGACTGAAAAAAATCGGCTAGTGTTAACTTGGTTTTGTCGTCATTGGTAGGTCCGAGGCCTCCGGTTATCAGAATAACGCTGGCCCTGGACATAGAATCAGCCAATACGGATTTGATTTCATCGGGGTTATCGGATATGGATATAATTCTTTTTACCGGAATACCTATCATCGACATTCGTTCACCAATCCAGGCTGAGTTGGTATCGATGGTTTGGCCGATGAGTAATTCATCTCCGATCGTAATAATTTCGGCTATTGGGCTCATCGCAGCAAATGTTGGAGGCGGTGTAAAATGGGAGGGTGAGAGTAATGGACAAAAACGTATGCAGGATGCGGAGTGAGATTCCCCAGGTTCTTTTCTGACAGGCCAATCAATGCATCGCTCAAATCCTCAGGATAGCCAAGGTTTGCAGCAAATGCATCAGCCTGATACTCGAATCGCCGTGACAAATAATTAAAGAATAAGCCGGTAATCATGGATATCGGGCTATAAAGGATACCAAAAACCAGGATGCTGATATGAAAACTTGGTTGATCAATATGGAGTGCATTTGCCAGTGCGGGATTACCCGAGACCAGTGAGAAAAGGAAGAGGAGGATACCGGATTGTAACACCGACAATATCATAGTGAAAATGATGTGCTTCTTTTTGTAGTGTCCGATTTCATGGGCCAAAACCGCTAAGATCTGACTGGTGGTAAGGTCATTGATCAAAGTATCGTACAGTACAATACGGCGTTTGCTACCAAACCCTGCAAAATAGGCATTTGCCTTGGTTGATCTTTTTGATCCGTTTATTACAAAAATTTTAGCCAGCTGAAAGCCCGCTTTACGGCTCATTTCTTCAATAGCCATCCGAAGATCGCCTTCTTCGAGCGGTTGTTGTTTATTAAACAGCGGGACTATTAAAGTAGAATAAAAGAAACTGAGCAATATGGAAAAAAAGGAGATGGTAACCCAAGCTAATAGCCAGAACCATGATCCGGTTAAGGTATAAAGCCAAACGATAAAGGCCATGAGCGGTGCGCCAATAACCAGGGCCAGGAGCCAGGACTTCAGCTTATCGAGTATATAGGTTTGCGGAGTTGTTTTGTTAAACCCATACTTTTCTTCAATAACGAAGGTGGAATAGATATCGAAAGGTATTCCAGCCAGATCGGACACCAGGCCAAGAATACCAAAGAATAGTAATGCGGTAATAATCGGATTTGAAGAAAAGGAAAAGACGAGATTATTCAGCCAGGAAAATCCGCCAAAAAGAAAAAGGAGTAACACGGCAATGAAGCTGATTATTGAAACCAGGATACCAAAACGGCTGTGCTCCTTGAGGTAACTCTGTGATTTCCGGTAAGTCTCCTTATTGTACTTTTGGGCAAGTAAATTTGGAAGCTCAGGCTGAATATGATTGACATTGAGAAGGTCAAGGATCAGGTCGGAAATAAACCCCAGAGTAAGAAAGATGATGATCAACAGGAAAATAGTATTCATAAAATGATATTATGCGGATAGATTACCGCATTTGCAGATCCAATTTGTTTGTTTCCACTTTTCGTTTAGCCAGTTTCGCCAGGTAGTCGTTGATATAAAACTCGTGCATCCCAAGTTCTTCCGATTTTTTCAACCATTCAAAAGCGGCAGGTATTTTATTAGCCATCTCGCAGGTAAGGGCCATATTAAAGCAAGCTTTTGCGGCAATCTTTTTATGTTTTGATTCGGTATAGGTCCTCCAGATTTCAGCAGATTCTTGCCATTGTGCCTTTTTCAAGAATTCGGCACCGTTCAAAAAATTCAAAGGGCCAGTAGAAAAATAGTACCTTTCAAAACTTGTCCACCAAGGAGCTAATCTCTTAGCTGTTTGATTACCTGACTCATACATAGCATCTTTTACGCAACTGATTTTCATATCCGGCGATGAAGTAAAATCGGCCGGCGAATCAATATCGTAAGCCATGGTATCGGTAAAGCTAAACTCTTTCGATTGAAAGTCGCTTAAATCATACATCCGCCAAAAAGTTTTCACAATAACCCTATACTGCCATGAATTAAACCAGCCATCCAGCAGGCGGTAGGTTACCGTATCGCGCATTACCCCACCCTCCAACGCCAGTACGCCATCAACCGGAGGATCACCGGCAATAACCCTCACGGCATCCCAAGGGATTTTTGCGGGAGGAGTATTAAAATCTTGTTCCAGGTTACGATGGATTATCGGGTTAAAAAGTTTAAACCGGGGACTTTCCAGCAGTGCATCGGAGCAACCCAGAACAACCTGTTTGGCCATGATGCTATCGTTGTTAAAATCACGGCGCCGGCCCGATACCTGCAAAGTCAACTTATACGCACTATCGAGATCACATCGGGAAACAACTGCCAATGATTTTACGGACACGGGAACAGTAAAATCGCCCGGCTTAAGGGCATCCATCTCCAGCATATTTGCAGAAAAGCAGCCGGTTATTAAGATGGGAATTACTAAAACAAGCAACCAGGCAAAGCGTTTCATACTTTTACCACCTCCTGATAATCTTTTTTTGATTTATTTGATTTTCGAATTCCAACGTCTTCTTATTGAGCACACCGATGTATTTCAAGGTGTTTTTATCGGGATAAATCCGCTGTGAGCGACGAATGAAACCCATAGCCTGATTAAGCCGGCCATCGCGCTCGCAAGCCAAAGCCATATTATAGGATGCTTTTGCCTGTATAATCGAATCAGGTGCATTATAGGCTAACCATTTCCAGGTTGACTCTGCCCTGCCCCACTTACCTGCACGTAAGGCAGTATCAGCCTTTAGCATGGAACTATCACCCTTATTGAAATAGTATCTTTTTGCAGACTGCTGACCCGGGTTAATCATGGCAAAATAGTTATCTGCGGCATTGGCGCAAGCCTTAAGGGAGGCTTGTCCATCGTTAGGAAGTTGCTGGCGTGCTTCCTGTTCTGTTTTACCTGATCCTTTGAATTCAGTAGAAAAAGTATAAAGTGAATCATCGATCCACCGCATTTTTTCAGGCTCATAAATTCTTAGTGCCAAAGTAACCCCAACAGAAAAACGGGCAAGATAATCGCCATTATTTTGAGCTACCGCAACCGGAGTTTTCGAAAGACCGAAACCTTCAATAACCAATAATGCCTGAACATATTCCTTTTTGGCCATGGCTGTCAATCCCTCCCAGGGCAGCGGAACGGGGAAGGTGGCATCGTTATGGCGCA
>CAIXKO010000271.1 GCA_903919925.1 uncultured Bacteroidota bacterium
CCTCTGCCTATACGATCTCCAAAATCATCCAATCCATCCCATGCAATGGGCCCAACCCTAAATGATCCGGGCTTTATCTGCGTTTGATCGGCAGAAAGAAACTCGAAACTTTTTACCAATTTCCCGCTGATGCTATATATCTGTAGCAATACATCGAGCGACTGTTGTCCCTGGTTGTGATCAAAGTAAAAATCGGTATGTGAGGTAAACGGGTTCGGGTAATTCAGAACATGGTCGATGATCAGATCCGCCGAACTTTTTACTGTGAACGAAATTTCAGTTTCTGATGAATTATTCAGGATATCCCAAACCTTAATTTTGATTGTGTGATCGCCTGGGCTCAGCTTGTTCAATGGGTATTTTAGGCTGCCGGACCGATATTGATCGAGGTCGCTCTCATAATAATCATTCAACAGTATCGGATTTTGCTGGTTACCATCCATTATCGCCGTAATATCATGCCCGATTCCATTACTGGTGGTATTTACTCCGCTGGCATCTTTTATCCTGGCCAGAAGAATCGGATTCTCATTGGTCAGACCACCACTTACAAATGTAGTGTCATTCATGAAGACGCTAAGCTCCGGACCATCTTTGTCAACAATTCCGGTTTGGGAGGAGCCCCCAATTAAAACACCGAGGTTTACTCCTGATGCATCGGCAACTTCATTGTTACCGTAAAAGCTCAACTTTCCGGTTCCAACTTTATAGGAAATATCCTTGGGCACGATAAAACTAAACGAGAATTCTCCGTTTTTGACACTGGCTTTTCCCCTGAACAGGATGCTGTTCCTAACGGTAAACTCCATGATCGGTCCGCCATCATTTGCCAGGTTGGTAAGGGTTATTTCCTTATCATACACTGTTGGGAGAACAACCCCCGAGAAGTCGGTTAAGATTTTACCATTCAGGTCATTAACAAAACCCGAAACAGTTGCGTTAGTCAATGCCTTCAACGTATCGGCGAATTCACCCACGGCCTTTCCATTAATCCGGGTCATGGTGATTCCGTAATCAGGATAGCATAATGTTAGGGCAGGGTCACCCAGGAGGGTGAAATTCAACTTGTTCTGCTCATCCCCGACCGCATTTTTTGTTAACCTCATAATATCCCCCAACGTCAGCCGCTTACCTTGCTCATCCCGGTTAAAAGCATACTCATAAAATTCCCGGTTCAAAATGAAATTGGGTGAAGAGTAAACCAGACGAGTGGTGGAGAACAGAGCGATGCCCCCTCCGCTGGGATTAAGTAGTACCCATTCCCCGGCCGATACGAGAGCCGGATTATCATAACGGCTGAATTCGCACGTTGCAGTCATGAATAATGGAAATTTCTCAGGGTTCTCCCAATTTTTAATGTCCGAAGTCGTAAGGATTTCTTCATGTGCTAAACCTCTTGCACTTCCATGTCCCAGATAATTCATGATTAATGCGCCTTTTTTCATTCGGTCACCAATAGCCCGGTTAACATCCGGGTACCTGTCGCCGGTAGGTAGTGTTACTTGCTGATAGGCATCCAGAAAAATTTTGTCTATATTAAATGTGGGCTGTTGGACTTTCAGCAGGTCGGCTAAAGTATTGGCATCGCGCATGTGGGTGTTTCCATCTTCATCATCTCCAACAAAGCAAACCAGATTCCGCCAGTCGCCCAGAGAGGTTGTTGAATAGTATTGTTTAATCTTATCGATCATTACAGATGCCTCATATTCATTGATAACCGGGAATCTTCCGATGCCGATCTCCAAAAGTCCGGCTTCAATATCTTCTCCGCTATCGAGCAAACCAAAAAAATCATCCGTCAAATAAGAACTGGTTGGATATAATGACTCAAGTGATTGGTAGGTAGGTAAATAAGTGCGAAAATCCTTGACTGAATTCTTGTTGTCGTAGGAACCGTCACCGAAAAACAAAAAGTACTTCAGCCGGAAGGTTCCTGATGAGGACCGATCGTAATACATTTTAAGAAAGTCCCTGATAGCAGTAACGTCGGACATTCCGGAAGAAAATTCATTATAAATCTGACCAGGCGATACAATCAGTGTGGTCAATCCATCATGAGTTTTATGAAAATCGGCCAATTGCTGTGCATAGGCGTTCAAATCATCATGAACTAAAATGATCATATCCGGACATGATTCACCGTGCAGGTTTTGATTGTTAACGAGGCCCAACCCATTACCAGTGTAGGAGGGAACATGGAGAGCAGCTGATTTGGGATCGAAGACAATATACTCACGGATTTCATCTGCTGCGGCAACGAACTCAATACCTCCTGCGAATGCCTGAACGGCTTGTTGTTTGATTTGAGTGCCGTCAGTAACATCCCATACCAGATTATTGGCAGATGCCTGACCGATCTGAAATTTTACAATCTTTCCTTTGCCACTTTGATTGGCATCCCGAAACATTAGCTGACCTCCGTCAAATATCAGGTTTGACCGTGTATTAACCGTAAGGTAATCAAGCCAGCCTGATGCATCAGGGTTGCTGGGAACAAATTGAAAATTGATGCGGAAAGATTCATCGGCCGTAGTAAATGAGCTGCTAGTTGTTGCTGATGAGGCATATAAAGCCTCGTAATTGTCTGTATGAACTCCTGCAAGATCCACCGATTCAAACTGCGTATTATTATTGAGTAATAAAAACTTCGATTTGGAACTTGTCACGGTAGACCTTCCCCATAATGAAGTAGTAATTTTAATAGGTTCTGAGGCAATATGGTGGGGAAAATGAAAATTGAAGCCGTACAGAAGTTGAATGGAGAATTGCTTCCAGCACCATTGGCGGCCAGATTTTATCAGGTTGAGAGAATCCTTTTCGCGATAATCGATTGCATTATATGTGTTTACCGTTACCTGGGGGATAAGCGACCCTGCATCAGATGCTGATACCCTTTTCCCTGTGCCAAGGTCCTCTGTGATGAAATAATAAGTATAATCGGAGTAGAGATTTATCCGGTGGCTGAATATCTTTTTAACGGGATCATACTTCCAGGTGGTTGCTCCTGTTGCATAAAATAGTATGAAATCTCCGTCTCCGAATTGTCCGTCAGTTCCTTTATCAAAATAAACCGGCCTCTCAATCAGATCATCCGGGCGGTCGATGCTGGAGTCATAGGGAAGCTGAGTTCCTCCATTGCCATATACCCTAACGTTATCAGGGTTCAGTATTCCTATTTTCTTCAGATCAGCAAACGTTAATTTGTGAATACCTGTTGTATCAACCTGAATTTTATACCATTTGCCGTTTGCGAGTACCGATTGGGCAGTGTAGGTACG
>CAIXKO010000272.1 GCA_903919925.1 uncultured Bacteroidota bacterium
AATCTGCTGGTTAATGCCAAGGATGCGGTGATTGAGAAGAAAAGTAAGGTCATCGGTGATTTTGATATGAAGGTAGGGATCAGAGCCTATCAGGAAAACCAGTTGGTCGTTGTTGAAGTTTCAGATAATGGAATTGGGATCAGCAATGAAGATATTAATCATATTATGTTACCTTTTTACACAACCAAAGATCAGGGTAAAGGAACAGGGCTTGGGTTATCGATTTGTTATCAGATCATAAAAGAAATGGATGGAACGATCGACCTTTCGAGTGATAGTGTGCAGGGGACAAAAATTAGACTACTTTTGAACGCTCCGAAGAAATTGGAATTACGGTGATGAAAGATAAGATTAAGATTCTGATCCTGGATGATGAGAAGCAATTCACTGAAGAACTGAATGGTTTTTTTCTTAGCTCCGATTTTGAGTCATTTGAAGCCAACACAGCTGCAGAAGGCAAAAAAATATTGGGCCAGCATGAAATCGATCTTTTGATTCTGGATGTCAGGTTACCTGGTGTTAATGGATTGGATATTTTAAAAGAGGTTAAAGTGCTGTATCCCAGTATGGAAGTGATCATTATTTCCGCTCATGGAGATATGGACACGGTAATCAAAGCCATGCGGCTGGGTGCTTTCGACTATTTACGCAAGCCCTTCAGGTACATTGATATTCAGATAGCCATTGAACGCACGCAGAAATATCTTCAGATGCAGCGTAGGCTGAAGAAGGTTGAAGAAAAGAATTCATTGATTTCGAAAACTCTTGAAGAGAAAATCGACCGGCAGTTTATCGGGGTTAGCCAAAAGATACTTGAAGTATTTGACCAGGCTATTACAGCTGCAAAATATCCGGATGCCAATGTGTTGATAACCGGTGAAAGTGGAACCGGAAAGGAGAATATTGCCAGAATCATCCACTATTCCAGTGAAAAGAAGGATCATGTTTTTTGTGCCGTAAACAGCAGTGCAATAACCGAGACCTTATTGGAGAGTGAATTTTTTGGTCATAAAAAGGGATCATTTACAGGGGCAATCAGCGACAAAATGGGATTCTTTGAGGTTTGTAACCAAGGTACTCTGTTTCTCGATGAAATAGCCGATATGCCATTTAATCTTCAGGCAAAAATTCTCCGGGCCACCGAAGAAAAAGTAATCACGCGGGTAGGGGATACGGTTCCGATTAGAACTGATTTCAGGATTATTTCTGCCACCAACCATGACATTGACAAAAATGTTGAGCTTAAAAAATTCAGGCTCGACCTACTTCACCGGCTCAACACCTTGCATATACATATTCCGGCTTTGCGGGAAAGGCCAGAGGACATTAAGCCACTTCTAACGCATTTTATTGAGCTTTATGCGGGGAAGTTTAACCGGGCCAATATTCAGGTATCTAAAGAGGTTTTTGAGGCACTCATGAAATATGACTTCCCTGGAAACGTCAGGGAATTGCGAAACATGACAGAGAGGGCGATCATTCTGTGTAAGGGCAATACTTTGGGGATAGCTGACTTTAGGGTAAATCCACACAAATCTGAAACCGGTGAACAAAAGGAAACCACCGTGAATCTCAAAATTAGTGAGATAAAGTTGGTACGAAAGGCTCTTCAGAATAACAGATTCAACCAGCAGGCAGCTGCTGACGCATTAGGTATTACGCGTGATGCCCTCATCCGTAAAATGAAAAAGCACAATATCTCGATCAGCAGGGGTGAGGAATCGTAGCTCATTTTCGCACACCTGTTCGATTATTTCAGTTAAAAAACTTCAGTCCACTTTAGTTTAGCCTGATGATCTTCCGAAGGAGAAAATAATACTAATTTTTTCTCCTTCTTAATGAGGACCTTGACACATTATCCAGTCTATTTTACTGATCTTTTTAATTTCTGGTACGCCCTTTGGATGACCTCATCGAAAGAGGTAAACCGTCCCTCATAAAAAGTACGGTATTTATAAACAAATTATAGGAGATTAAAAAAATGGCAGTAGAAAAAACCATCGGTTCATCCAGCCTCGTTGAGGTAATCGACCGGATCCTTGACAAAGGAGTAGTAGTTGATGCATGGGTAAGAGTATCATTAGTAGGTATCGAACTGCTTGCAATTGAAGCAAGAGTAGTAGTAGCCTCTGTTGAAACTTATTTGAAGTATGCAGAAGCAATCGGATTAACTGCTAAAGCCGCATAAGGCATTTTGCAGTTAAGCAGTTATTCTTGCTAAAACATCCTTGCGGGCTATGTTTCCGAAAGCATGATTTACCAGGAATATCTTTTTTCTTCCTCGTTTTTCACCTTTAACCCGTCTACACTATGAGCACTCAGCCAGAATTTAACATCGATGGGTTTTTCGACAACATCATTTCCTCTTATGAAACGCGGATTCAAAAAATCCAGACCGCATTTCAATCCTCCGAAAAAATTACTGAATCCTCACATTCCCTGTTTGACAATGTCCAGAATTCGTTAAGTGGCCTTAAAAAGGAAAGGGACATTTTAAATTCCAGACTTTGCGAAGTCCTGGCAAAAAACGGGTCCTTGCGTAAAAAGGATTACAACACCATGATGTCGGGAATTCTCCTTACCCTCGACGAAAAAGAACGGGAAGCCCAAAGCCAGTTCTTAAATTTCATAGAAGAACAGAAAACAACAGCCCAATCACTTAAAGAAAGTCTTTTGGGCATTAAGGATATTACCTCTTCGGACGCAAACGAAAAAATCGCCATTATTAAAGAACAACTTTCTCAGATTTCGAATTTGCAGGAAACGAGAAAAGAAACTGTTATGAAAACATTTCTTGATTTTCAGGAGATGCATAACAAAATGATGGATTATCTGGGTAGTCTGCTTGCGAAAGGCGATGCTATTCAGATTCACGATATTAAAAAAGTTAAAGATCAAATAATCAGAGAAATTAATTAACTCAGGTTTAATAATTAGGAGATAACAAAAATGGGACTAGCATCAGACATGAAAAATTTGAGTGAAGAGTTACTGGCTTCATTCAAACAACGGATTAAGGAAAATGAAGAACTGGTAAACGATGTACAGAAAACTCTGGATGGTTTCCACAAGGACCATATGGAGATGACTGCTGTATTAAATGCCAACGCCGCCGCCTTGAGAAAAGGTCTTGCTCTTGGGGAAAAAGAGCGGATGGATAACTATAATGAATTAATGAATGGCATTCATCAGGCAATGGCTGCCATTCAGAAAGAAGTTATGGATATTCAGGCTGCCACCTTGAATATGGTAAAAGAGTTTTCCGCTGACCGTGCACAAATGGCTGCCGAGTTGGGCAAGTTCTTTGCTGATAACAGGGCCGGAAGGATGGAAGATGAAAAAACCAGATTGGCTGAATTTGATGCATTAATGAATAGCATCAATGCTGACATCAAGGCTATCAACGATCAGGTTGCCAATATTTTCAAGAATACCAATGACATGCTCGCAAGGTTCGATAAGGAACATATGGAAATGTCAGCAGAACTGAGAGCTGAATTGGGCAAAAATCTGGCAGACAGAGTTGATTATACCAGGAAATTGCTGAAGGGATTCCAGAAAAGATTAGCTGAGATCCACAAGGAGAATCAGCAAATGGCTCAAAAACTGAGGAAAGATCTTGCAAATGGTGAAGCAGAAAGGCTGCACGAATACAATGATCTGATGAAAGCAATCCACCAGGCTATTAAAGAAATCCAGAAAGAAGTTAACGACATTCAGAAAGCCACAGCAGGAATGCTTGCTGACTTATTGGACAACAGAATTCAAGCCTCTGTTTACTGGAATAAGATGCAGGAAGATATGGCGCAGATCCGAAAAACCGGTACCGTTGAGCCGCCAAAACCCGTAGCCAAAAAAGCAGAGAAGGTGGAAAAAAAAAATGAAGTAAAAACTGAAGCCCCGGTTGAAGTTGTTCAAATCGAAGAACCAGCAGCAGTTGCTCCTATGACACTAGAAGAAAAAGTACTGGATTATATCGGCAAGCATCCAATGGGAGTGAAAATCTCCGAAATGGAACTTCCGCTAGGTGAAACCCGGATGAAACTTGGATTCACTGCAAAGGCTTTACTGGAGCAAGGGAAGGTTCAGAAGGTTGAAAACGTTTACTTCCCATTAAAGTAATAGCAGGAAAGGCAGCGAAGAAGAGCACTTCGGTTTCGCGCAGTACCCGGAATTACTGGTAACTGCGCGAAACGAAGTGTTCGACTCCGCTTTTCCAATAAATAATTCATCTTCTTAATTCCTCATCGGCCATGGCAAAAAAAATCAAATGTGCATTCTGTAGTGGTTCAGGTATGGACCCGTATGATTTGCTTTCTCCATTGTCACATTGCCTTGTTTGCAGTGGAACAGGACATGTTGAAGTTGAAGAACCTATGAAAAAGTGTGCGTTTTGCGGCGGGACAGGGAGAAACCCGTTAGGCGCACGTGTTGCTTGCATTGTTTGCGGTGGTCAAGGAATGAATCACTGCGAATCAGGCTTGATTTGTAACCAGTGCAAGGGGACAGGAAAATCGAGTGACGGTTTACCTTGCACCCGTTGTAAGGGCGCTGGATACAAGTGACTATGAAAGACGTTAGTGAAAAAATGAAACAGAGCTTACTGAAACAGCAGGAAGCATTAAACAGGTTTAGAGCCAGAAAGGCTGCTTTTTTACTTTCAAAAGAGCAAATCACAAAGGATATGGAAGAGGCCAGAGAGCTTTGGATAAGTACGGTAAGGCAAATGCCAGACCGTGAATTCAATCAATGAAGAAGCTCTGGCTTACCAAAATGACCAGATAAACCATCATCTTTGTAAAATTAATTTATAACCTAAAAAGGAATCATGAGCAAAAACAACGAAATGAACACTGTTCTGGAATTAAGGCCAATGTCGAATTTTGTAGAAACCGAATATATTAAAGATATTACAAGCAGAGGTCTTACTTACATAAAAGCGGGTTTTCCAGTGCATTTCAGAGGCCCTTCAGGCACGGGAAAAACAACAGTTGCCATGCATCTCGCCAGTAAAATTGGCAGACCAGTGGTGATTATTCACGGCGACGCTGAATATAAAACTTCCGATTTGATTGGCAGCGAGCAAGGTTATAAATACAAAAAGCTTGACGACAAGTTTATCCACTCAGTTCATAAATATGAGGAGGATATGACTAAACAATGGGTGAACAACCGGCTTACTATTGCGGTAAAGAATGGTTTCACTCTGATATACGATGAGTTTACCCGATCACGCCCGGAAGCAAATAACATTTTACTTCCTATTCTTCAGGAACGCATGCTAAGCACCTCAGCTGCAAAAGAGGAAGATTATTATATGAAGGTGCATCCCGAGTTTAGGGCCATTTTTACTTCAAACCCGGAAGAATATGCTGGTGTTAACCGCACGCAGGACGCGCTACGCGACAGGATGGTTACCATGGATCTCGACCATTTCGATTACGAAACCGAACTGCAGATCACTATGGCTAAGAGCACGATGTCGCTTGCTGATACTGAAGTTATCGTAAAAATTGTACGAGGCCTTCGTGAATCCGGGAAAACGGAGTTTGACCCAACGATCCGTGGTTCCATTATGATTGCAAAAACTTTGGCAACATTAAAAACCACCCCTTCTGAATCAAAAGATATTTTCAGGAAAATCTGCCAGGACATTCTTACTTCAGAAACCAGCCGGATAGGCTCAAAAACCAATCAGGAAAAAGTAAGGTTTATTGTTAATGAACTAATTGAGCAGTACACATAGGAAGGTTGAAAGGTTGAAGTGTTTATCAAAAACCGTTTAAAAACCCTAACTTGTAGCATTTCAGCAAACAGATCTTTCGTTTAGTAGGTTCATTAGTTTTAAAATTCAGATAATCAAATAATTACAAGTATATGCCAATCTCAACTGCAATTAAAGGACTAAAGAGCATCAAGAGTATGCAGAGTGTTGTCAAATCAGGTATTCCTAATAAGGAGGACTCAGATTTTATCAAATTGTATATGCTGGAAAAAGAAAGGACCCGGTTGAAAAGTGAGGAAATCAGGATTTCGCTCAGGTTGGAGTTCATTCAGGGCAGGCTGAAGGAGATTCAGGAATACTATGACGAAAAAGCCGGGTACATGCAATCTCCCGTACAACAGGTGGCAAAAGAAAAGCCAAATGAAGAACCGAAATCGGATTTCAAAACTATGTCAATAGACTATTAAAATAATTTGTAATGGCAGAACCAACCCATTCGATTAATGCGACCGGACTAGCCGATATTCTCGAAAGAGTACTCGACAAGGGGATCGTTATTGCAGGAGATATCAAAATTCAGATCGCGGATATCGACCTGTTGACCATCAAAATAAGGTTGCTGGTGGCTTCGGTAGACAAAGCCATGGAGATGGGCATAAATTGGTGGCAGGAAGATACTTATCTCTCCACAAAAGCCCGGGAAAAGGAGTTGATGCAACAGCAGGAAACTTTGGAAGCCCGTTTAGAAAAGCTTGAAGCACTCAACAAAACCTCTTTAACTTAAATCTGCTGGTTTATTTTGAACATTAAGAGCATTTAAAATGGAAAAAGATAACAACGAGAAAAAAGACGAAGCTGGTTTTGACCTTTTTGGAATTGGCGGCTTATTCAAAGGCATTGAGAAATTAGTTGATCTGGCCGGGAAACTTGAGGAGAAGGGTGGAATGAGCAAGGAGGGCGAACTAAATCTGGACCATATCAGAAAAGGCATGAAAGGTGTTTATGGTTTTACCATCAACACAGCGGGAGGAGGTTCACCAAAAGTGGAAACTTTCGGAAATATTAGAAAAACTCCGGAAGGGCCTAAAGTCAATGAAGAACGGGAGCCAATAACCGATTTGTTTGATGAAAAGGATGAGATTGTGATCATTGCTGAGATGCCGGGGATTGAAGAGAGTGACCTGAAAATCGATTTGAAAGAGGACATTCTTGAGATTCTGGCGGCTAGCAAAAGCAGAACTTATCGTAAAGAATTGCTTCTTCCGGTAAAAGCCGTCAGTGAAAATCTCACGCACAAATTTACCAATGGAATCCTTGAGATCAGGATAAAAAAATAACTGCCATGGCACTGAAAGGTTTGGAAAACAACGACCTTAAACTCATAATTTTCGGAGGAAAAGGAGGTGTTGGAAAAACCAGTTGTGCGATTGCAACTGCCTTAAAATTAGCTGAAAATTCCAGAACTCTCTTAATTTCTACCGATCCGGCACATTCTGTGTCTGATTGTTTGGAACAGCCTGTTGGATTTAGGGTTGTTCAAGTTAATTCCAACCCTAATCTTTCAGCGATAGAGGTGGTTGCAGATGAAGCCCTGTCCAGTTTTAAAACTGAACATAAAGCTGCGCTTAAGAAGCTGTTGGAGACCTCCACAAATCTTGACAATGAAGACATTGATGAAATGATGGCTTTGTCGATACCTGGTATCGATGAGGTTATGAGTTTTAAAACCATCATTGACTTTATTGACGAAGGTAACTTTGATAAATACGTAGTGGATACTGCCCCGACTGGTCATGCTTTACGATTGATTGCCTCACCCAAGTTATTGGACGAGTGGATAAAAGTTGCTGCCAGAATGAGGTGGAAGTATCGGTATATGATTACTGCTTTTTCCGGTTCTTACCAGCAGGATGATGTGGACGCATTTTTGCTTTCCTTGAAAAAAACAGTTAAGCGGATTGAGAACATGCTGAAGGATAGTGATAAATGTGAATTTGTTCCCGTTTGTATTCCGGAAGCAATGGCTATATTGGAAACCGGCCGGCTGCTTACCGACCTGGAATCTTCTGGCATAGTTGCGAGGCAAATCATTGTTAATCATGTAAATGAATCTGATGGATGTGATTTCTGTAAACGACGTAAAGCAGGGCAGCTGCCTTACCTGCAAGAGATTAACACCACTTTTGGTTCACTGAATAAAGTTGAAGTACCGGTGTTTACTGAAGAGATAAAGGGAATGGAGGCGTTGGGTAGGCTGAAAGGGATACTGTTTGGTTGAGATGTTGAAAAGTTGAGAGGTTGATAGGTTGAGGGGTTGATAGGTTGATAGGTTGAAAAGTTGATAGGTTGATAAGTTGAAGGGTACATATTAAGGATGGAATATGAAGTATTCATTTGAAAATTTGGAAGTGTGGCAAAAATCAAGAGAGTTGGTAAAGGAAATTTATGCTGCAACTTCTACCTATCCCAAGGAGGAAAAATTTGGACTAACCAGCCAATTGCGAAGAGCTTCAGTGTCAATCAGCAGTAACATTGCGGAGGGAAGTACACGATGGAGTAAAAAGGACCAATCGAGATTTTACGAAATAGCTTACGGCAGCCTTATCGAAGTTTTGAATCAATCTACACTTTCAAAAGATTTGAATTTTTTACTTGAAACTCAATTAACTGAACTCCGAACAAAAATTGATCAGATTGCCAGGATGCTTAATGCCCTATATCAATCTGCCCATCAACTCACAAACGCGCAAGCTCATTAATACCAAAACCAGCTTAACAACAAATAGCAAAGACAACCCCTCAACCCCTCAACCTCTCAACCTCTCAACCTCTCAACCCCTCAACAACCCTCAACTAAAATGAAAAACGAAATAGTACTGCGAGTAAAAGAAGCCTTGGTGAAAGATGTAGGCAGGGCAATTGCAAGGATCGACCCTAAAGACATGAAGGAGCTGGGGTTGGAGAGCGGTGATGTTATTGTTATTGAAGGGAAGCGTGCCACACCGGTTAAAGTGATGCCATGTTATCCGGACGATAGAGATAAGGCAATCATTCAGATCGACGGAATCACCAGAGAAAATGCTCAGGCCGGCATTGATGAAAAAGTTAAAATTGTGAAGACTCCTTGCCGTCAGGCTTCGAAAATTAAACTCAAGCCTGATAACAAATCCGGATCCTTGTTTAAGGCAGATGATGCAAAATATATTGGGTCACTCATCAATGGTTTACCAGTAACAAAAGGTGATAAAGTCAGGGCAAACCTTTTTGGGTCACGGTCGGTAGATTACACAGTAACCGGGGCCAGTCCGGACGGAGTAGTGCTGATACATCCGAACACTACCTTTCAGTTGGAACTTGTTAAGCAAGAGGGGGAGAGCAAGAGTAAGGTTTCATACGAGGACATAGGAGGACTTGGAAACCAGGTGCAGCGCATCCGTGAGATGATTGAGCTGCCGTTGAAATATCCGGAGATTTTTGAACGTTTGGGTGTTCAGCCACCAAAAGGTGTATTCCTTTATGGCCCTCCGGGAACTGGAAAAACCCTGATTGTAAGAGCGGTAGCGCATGAAACCGATGCCTATTTTATTAATATCTCCGGTCCTGAGATTATGGGGAAATTTTATGGAGAAAGTGAAGGCCGGATACGTAAGATTTTTGAAGAGGCTCAGCAGCATGCACCTGCCATCATATTTATTGATGAGATTGACGCAATCGCGCCAAAACGGGAGGATATGGGGGGGGAAAAGCAGGTTGAAAAGCGTGTTGTAGCCCAGCTTCTATCTTTAATGGATGGGCTGGAGTCAAGAGGTAAAGTGATTGTCATAGGTGCAACCAACATCCCTAATTCCATTGATCCGGCTTTAAGAAGGCCCGGTCGTTTTGATCGTGAAATTTCCATATCCATTCCCGACAAAAAGGGGAGGCTTGAAATACTGCTGATTCATACCCGGGGAATTCCGTTATCTATGGATGTTGACATGGAAAAGTTAGCAGAGATAACACACGGATTTGTGGGGGCTGATCTGGAAGCGCTGGCTCGGGAGGCTGCGATGACGGCTTTGAGGAAAATTCTTCCTCAAATCGATTTTCAGATGGCTGAAATTCCGTACGAAATATTAATGTCATTGGAAGTTACGATGGATAACTTCTCCGATGCCATGAAAGAGGTTGAGCCTTCTGCTATCCGGGAGGTATTTGTAGAAGTTCCCGATGTGAAATGGGATGATGTAGGTGGCCTTGATGTGATTAAGGAAGCATTAAAAGAAACAGTAGAGTGGCCTTTACAATATGGTGAACTGTTTAAAAAGGCAGATACAAATCCTCCGAAAGGCATTATTCTTCACGGTAAACCAGGAACCGGAAAAACTTACCTGGCTAAAGCACTTGCAAGTGAGAGCGGTGTTAATTTTATATCCGTTAAAGGTCCGCAAATATTAAGTCGCTATATCGGTGAATCTGAAAAAGGTGTTAGAGAGCTTTTTCGTATGGCTAAACAAGCCTCACCCTGCATTTTGTTTCTGGATGAAATCGATAGTCTGACACCCAGGAGAAGTCAGGATAGTTCTGGCTCCGGTGTGATTGACAGAGTGATCGGGCAATTCCTGACTGAAATGGATGGAATAGAGGATCTAAAGGGTGTGATTGTTTTGGCTGCTACTAACCGCATTGATTTGATTGATCCTGCATTGCTCAGAAGCGGAAGGTTTGACCTGATATTTGAATTGCCTCTGCCTGATGTGAAAACTAGGGAGAAAATTTTCGAGATTCATACCCGGAAAAAGCCATTGGGCAAAAAGGTCAGCCTGAGTAAGCTTGCGCTGAAAACCGAAACAATGACCGGGTCCGATATTGAATTTGTTTGCCGGAAGGCAGCGATGCTGGCCATTCGTCAATTAATTGAAAAGCAGAAAGATAAAGGTGTTGAAATAACCGGTGAAATTTGCATACTTGATAATCATTTTGAGGAAGCGATACAATTGGTATTAATGCAAAACGCAACAAAGAAATAAGACTAAATGATGGCCGCAAAAGGAAAATACATTTACGGAATTGTACCTAATTTTTATGGTACAGAAATGTTCGGGTCTTTGGAAAATTCAGGGGTTTATGCGATTCCCTATCAAAACATTTCCGCAATAGTTTCCGATAGGGCAAGTGCACAACTTGATTACTCAGACCGGGAATCTCTGGGGTATTTATTGATTAACCATCAGAGAACGATAGAGTATCTGATGGGCAAAGGCTTTACGATGATTATGCCCATGCGGCTAGGGACTATTGCCAGGACAAAGGATGAGGTTTTTAAAATACTTTCAAATGGTTATGATTTAATAGTAGAAGCGCTCAGCAAGATTGAACACCTTACTGAATATGATATTGCGGTAACATGGGCAGATTTTAGTGCTGCTTTAGTTGAGATTGCTGAACATCCTGACATTATTGCCCTGAAGGCAGAGATGCAGAGTAAAGCAGATACCCACTTGAAAATCGATCAGGTAAAAGTGGGCATGATGGTACAATCGAAATTGAAAGAACGAAATTCAAAAGTCGAATTAACGATCCTGGAGGCTTTATCCTCCATTAGCATTGATATAAAAACACATGAGGTGATGAATGATGAGATGATAACCAACTCAGCCTTCCTCATCAACAGGAATAAGAAAGAATTATTTGAAGAGGCAATAGACAAGCTGGATGAGAAGTACAATGGTTTGTTGAATTTTAAATTAGTAGGTCCATTGCCTTGTTATAGTTTTTTCACCCTCGAGGTTAAAGATTTGAATGCGGACAGGATTGTTCAATCCGGACAAGACTTGGGATTATCGGAAGAAACAACTGAATCTGAGATAAAAAGAGCCTATCTGGAAAAGGCCAGGTTGTATCATCCGGATAATACAGAAGATAATGGAGACCCGGTTCGGTTTAACCTGATTCAGAATTCATATCTTAATCTGGTTGATTATTCACTCGCTGTAAAGCAGTCGTCGAAAGATGAGCAAATTTCATTGAGAATGGAAAAAGTTGTTGAGAATTTAATTTTGGTAAAAATAAAGGAATAACATGCAACGCGACGGGAAATATATTTATTGCATAATAGCATCGGAATACGATATTAATCTAGGCTTGATTGGGATTGGCGGACGCGGGGACCTGGTTTCCACTATTGGTTTCGAAGGATTGTGCATGGTGGTTAGTAACCACCCGCTAAGCAGATTCGTGGTTAATCCCGAAAATATGCTTGCGCATCAAAAGGTTATTGAGGTTGTAATGAGGGAATTCAGGAGTGTTATCCCCATCCGTTTTGGCACCATTGCGGCAACACCTGATGAAATCAGGAATTTACTGAACCGCAGGTACAGTGAGTTTATGCAATTGCTCAAACAGTTTGAGAACAAGGTGGAACTCAACGTGAGGGGAACATGGAAAAACATGGGTGTGATTTATAAGGAGATCGAGAAGGAGCATGCTGAACTGCCAAAAATCAGAGCTGAAATAGAAAAATTAGCAGGGAACGAAGAAAGGAACCGGAAGATTTCTGAAGCTGGCAACCTTGTTGCACAAGCATTGATCGAAAAGAAGGCTGAAGAGACGGAGAAAATTCTAGATGCTTTCCGCAAATCTATTTTCGAGTATAAGCATAACAAGACTGCCGGAGATTCAGTATTTATGAACACTGCCTTTTTGGTCAACAGTGGAAGAGAAGTTGAATTTGATAATATTATGGCCGACCTGGGCAATAGATTTGAGGACAGGTGCGATTTTGTTTATACGGCACCTCTTCCCATTTTTAATTTTGTAGACCTTAAAATTTTCCCGGAAAAATGGGAAATGTAATAATAACGGATCGAAATAATTGAAGGATAGAGTTATGGAAAACGGAGTTGAGATACAGAAAGAAGGGAAATACATTTATGGTATAATCAGGCATGCCGAACCGCTCGATTATGGTCCGATAGGCATTGGTAAGCGGGCTGATTCCGTTTATGCGATTAATTTCAAGGATATAAGCGCGGTTGTAAGCAATTCACCGGTTATTATTTACGAAGCGCGCCGAGTAAACATGGTTGCTCATGAAAAGGTGCTGGAAGAAATCATGAAGCAGTTCACGGTTTTGCCAGTTCGCTTTTCAACCATCTCGGAGCATGATGATGACAGCGGGATACTGAGAATTCTCGAAAAGGAATATGATAAATTCAACGATCTCTTGACCAAAATGGAAGGGAAAAAGGAACTAGGGCTTAAAATTCTTGGGCATGAAGCTCCGATTTATGAAAGTATTGTTGAAAAGTATGATGAAATCAGAATCATGCGTGGAAAGCTAATGGGCCTCCCAGCTGACAAAACCCACTACCAACGTATGAAAGTTGGCGAGATGGTTGTTGAAGCACTTAAAAAAGAGACGAGTAATTATAAAAACTTGATACTCGACATATTAAAGCCACTTGCCGAAGACGTTAAAATCAACGATAACTATGGTGAGATGATGATTCTCAATTCTGCTTTTCTTATTAAAAATACCACTGAACCTGAATTTGACAAAGCGGTGAACGAACTGGACGAAAAGTTTGGCCGTTTTATGACCTTCAAATATGTTGGGACATTGCCTCCCTATAATTTTGTTAACCTGGTAATTAACACAAAGGGAATGTAGTATGTTTTTAATCGATGATTTATTAATGGCTCCTTTTAAAGGTGTCATTTTTATCGCGAAAAAAATAAACGACGTGATCGAGAAAGAAACGTCAGATGAGGGTGCTATCAAAGAAAGACTGATGACTTTGCAGTTGAAATTTGAGATGGACGAGATAGATGAAGAAGAATATGACCTAAGAGAGGAAGAATTACTAAAGCTCCTGGAGAATGCCAGAGAGAAAAAGCTGAATGGTTAGGAGGTTGGAGAGTTGATAGGTTGACGGGTTTATGGGTTGATAGGGTTATGGGTTGTAAGGTTGATGGGTTGAAAGGTTGAATAGCTACACTGTTTTTAAGTTTATTGGTTAAAGGGATTATGATCAATTCGATTGATAATATGGTAGTAAATAGAAGTTCAAGTGAGCTGGTAAATGTCGTTTGCCAGAAAACTTCCTCTCGACCTCTCACCCCCTCAACCCCTCAACCTCTCAACTTCTCAACCTCTCAACTTCTCAACCTCTCAACTTCTCAACCTCTCAACCTATCAACCAAAAAACAAATCAACAAATAAATCATATCAACTAATAAACGGAGGGAAAAATGAGTGCTTTTAAATGCCCTAAATGCGGAAAAACCACAGGAGGTAAAGAGAAGTTTTGTATCGACTGTGGACAACCATTAAATACGATTTGCCCGGAATGTGGCGAGACCTGGCGGTTTATGTTCGAATATAAGTTTTGTCCTGGATGCGGGCATAATATGACGAAAAAGGAGACCACCAAAAAATCATAAAGATTTTATCTATTGAAGGTGAATTACTTACATTAAATACGGAGGAATGACCATGAGCAAAATAATGGACGTCAAGAAAAATGTGGTTATGTTTTTGAAAGAAAACATTAATTGTTATGATGTTACAGTGGTGAAAATTGAAAAAGTGAACGAAATATGGAATACCATTGCTGAGGTATATGAGGATGACTCATTCCTGAAAGCGATGAACATGCCTCCAAAACAAGTGCGTCTTTTTTATTCGGTTAAGATGGATGATACGCTTGAGGTTACTTCCTTTGAGAGGCTGAATTCTTTTGAAGGAGCTGACGCTGCCGAATAGTAATCCTTAAAAATGCATCAATATTATGACTAACAATCTGATATATGTATACTGCCTGGCGAACAGTCCTCCGGTACTCACCGGGCATAATGATCTGGCAATTTTGCAATCCATCAAGATCGGGGATTTCTCTGTAATCTATAAAAGGGTTTCAGAAGATGAATTTTCAGAAGAGAATTTTAAAGCAAACTTGTCGGATCTCAAGTGGCTTGAAACCAATGCCAGGGAGCATGTGGGAGTGATAAATCTCATCATGGAAAATGATTCAGTGATCCCGTTTAAGTTTGGCACCATTTTTCAATCCGAAGAAAACTTAAGGAAATTCATATTGGATTATTCCGGTTCACTACATGAAAACTTCCTTTACATCAACGATAAGGAGGAGTGGGCCATTAAGATCTATTGCGACCGGATTGCACTAAGTCATAAAATTGATGAATTGAGTGAGGACGCAGCATCGTTAGAGAGGCAGATTATGGCAAGTTCACCGGGAAAAGCTTTCTTACTGCGAAGGAAAAAAACAGAACTGATCGAAAACGAGCTCGACAGGCTATGTAAATTGTATGGGCAGGATTATTACAACCGATTGAAAAATCTCAGTGTATCAACCAGTCTGAACAACCTACTTCCGAAAGACTTTACCGGGCGGGACGATACCATGATTCTTAATGCTGTTTTTCTGGTCAGTAAAAGTAATGTCCCTGATTTTACCAATACGGTAGATCAGTTAAAAAAGGGGAATAAGAGTTCTGGAATGTTTATTGAGGCAACAGGGCCCTGGCCCCCATTTAGTTTTATCTCGTTAAAGGAAAAGCAAAGATGAATGATGATAACGTTTTTGACCGGTCAAAAGATATTACAATACTCGAATTGCTCGACAGGGTTTTGAACAAAGGGGTTATTCTTACCGGTGACATTGTCATTTCAGTTGCTGACATCGACCTGATTTATTTAGGGGTGAAGCTGATGCTAAGCTCTGTGGAAACAATGGACCAATTGAAGGCGGGCAAACCGATTCTGAAGCCAATAACGAATAGGTAGGAGGGAGTATTCTCCTCATACCGGGCGCTGAGCCAAGCTCGTTTGTGAAAAAAACGGAAGCGGGTTGGCGGGTAAGTGGTACTTTGCTAATCAATTTGAGGTGTCATGTGGTTCCGTTTTACTGCAGATACCACTCAAAGCGCTACTCGGAAATCTACCCCTGATACTTGAACATGAAGTCTTTTTATAAATAATTCAACGTTGCAATGGAGAAGTTGATCTATGCCATACTATCCGTAAAAAGTAATCCGGAAAAAATCAATTTGTTTTTATCAGGGGTTCAGGGTATTGGGGATATTGACTTGAATGCGGTCAGTGTTAATGAATTATCAACTGTTGTTTGCAGCCTCCACAAAGCTGATTTTATTGCTGATAAACTCAATGCTATTGCTTATGCAGGGGTGATTGATGCTCTGGCTAAGGAATTTACATTGTTGCCCATGCGATTTGGCTCTTTTATGGGATCAGACGAGGAAATAGTTGGCATGTTGGAGAGGAATTATGATTCTATCAGGCAAAATCTGGAGATAGTTGAAAACAAGTATGAATTTGGGCTGAAAGTTTTTTGTGATCCTGAACAGATCAGGATTCAACTATCGGAAGATTTGGACGCTGGGAAAGACTCTGCTTTGGATGCAGAAGAGGAAAAAGGAAATTCAGTATTCAGAACTTACATTAACAAAAAGCTTAAGGAGCATAGACTTGAGGAGTCGCGGTTAAAATTTGCAGATTCGGTTATTTCAATGATTTCTGATCGTCTTTCCGAGATGAATGCAATTAGTAAATTCAAGAAGATTATTACTGAAACCAATATAATAGATGCTCTCTTTTTATTAGACCAGGAGAGGAAAGATGAATTGATTAATACCATTATTGAAATACAGAATCACTATGCCGGGCTTAAATTTGTATTAACCGGGCCCTGGCCACCATATAGTTTTGTTGACGTTGCCATAAAGTAAACTAAACCATGAGTGAAAATAAAATTCTATTTAATACCGGGTCACTGGAAGGAATCTCGGAGGAGTTAGGAAAGCTGGCCAATGTTGAAGATTCCAAACTCAAGCTTACACCCGATAATGCAGATTCAGGCTTGGCAAAACTAGTTCTTACTCTGATTGAGCTGATCAGAAAGCTGGTTGAGAAGCAAGCTATGAGAAGAGTGGATGGAGGATCGCTTACAGATGAAGAGATTGAGCGTCTGGGTGAAACCCTAATGAAGCTCGAAATGAAAATGGAAGAGTTGAAAAAGCATTTTAACCTAACAGACCGGGACTTGAATATAAGTTTGGGTCCGTTAGGTGATTTAATGTAAAGATATGGTAATGGCCCGAAGTAAGTACCCTAATCAAAATGAATATTCCGGTTCTGAAATCCGAAAGCAGACTGAGG
Organism: uncultured Bacteroidota bacterium; assembly: GCA_903919925.1. Classification (GTDB taxonomy): domain Bacteria; phylum Bacteroidota; class Bacteroidia; order Bacteroidales; family UBA12481; genus UBA12481. The sequence continues at coordinate 16,905 of CAIXKO010000272.1, forward strand.
AGGCACTTCGGGCAAGTGAGGAAAAAATACGATTGCTGCTAAATTCAGCAGCCGAGGCGATATATGGCCTTGATATGGAGGGTAATTGCACCTTTTGCAACAACACCTGCCTTCGGCTTCTTGGATATAATCTTCCGGAAGATCTACTTGGCAAGAACATGCATTGGCAGATCCATTCGAAACATGAGGATGGTACACCTTTTACCGTTGAAGAATGCCGGATATTTAAGGCATTTAAAATAGGGGAGGGTACTCATGTGGATGATGAAGTCCTGTGGCGATCTGACGGGACCTCATTTCCAGCAGAGTACTGGTCATATCCACAAATCCATGACGGGATTGTTACCGGAGCAGTGGTTTCATTTTTCGACATCACTGAACGCAGGCGGGCAGAGGAAGAGTTGAAGCAAGTATCTGCTCGTTTGGCTTTAGCAGAAAGAGAAAAGCTGGAGGATTCGGAAGGCCGGTATCATTCCCTTTTTCAGGGAAGCTCGGATGGGATCATGATATTCAATGTCGAAAATAGAATGATTCTTTTTGCGAATTCTGCTCAATGCCAAATGCTTGGATATACAGAAGAACAGCTTAAAAAGATGAATCTTGCTGAGATTCACCCCAAGGAGAAGTTTCGGGATACCCTGATTGTTTTTGAAAAACAAGCACGAGGGGAGATCAATTTTGCTGAAAACATTCAATGTATCAAGCAGAACGGGGAAGTTATACATGTTGACATTACTACTAGCCACATTGTAATTAACGGCAACAAGCATCTGGTTGGTTTTTTCCGTGATATCACCAAAGAAATTGAAGCACGGGAAAAGTTAATGATTTCCGAGAAACTGGCAGTTATGGGGCGCCTGGTGGCTGATGTTGCACATGAGCTAAATAACCCGCTGGCTATCATTATTGGAAGAGCACAAATCATGCTTCACCGGATCGAAGGGGAGCAATTGCAACTCACAGGACCTCTTGAAACTATTCTGCAAAACGCCCGGCGGTGTAGTACCATTTTAAGCGGTTTACTTAATTACAGCAGAACAATCGGGAAGAAGGAGTCCACTGTTTTTTTGCCTGATTTATTACAGGAAGCAGTGGAAAGTGTGAATTGGCAATATGATATGAGCGGCATTGAGGTGGTTTTGAATTGTAACATGCCTGGAAACATTAAGGTTACCGGAAACAGGGTTGCATTATTGTCGGTGTTAGTAAATCTTATTCGAAATGCACGGCAGGCCATGCACGAGAAGGGAAGATTAACCATCACTCTGGAAAAGGAAGGCGAGAATCAGCTTTGCATAGAAATAATTGATAATGGCATCGGTATTTCAAAAGAGCAGCTAGGTAAATTATTTCAGCCATTTGTATCGGGTTGGAAAGAATACGAGGGCGTTGGTTTGGGGCTTGCCACCAGCCAAGGCATTATTGAGACTTATGGAGGCAAGATGATTGCTGAAAGTGAGGGCGAGGGAAGGGGAGCAAAGTTTAAAGTGCTGCTGCCTTACAAAGTACCGGAGGAGAATTCAAAAATGAGTGTAGTTAAAATGGAGGAATAAGTGATGAAAAATGGAACCAGACCTTGGAAAATCCTCATGATTGATGACGAACCGGAATTGTTGGAGGTAATGAAAGATGTGCTGGAAGAGCAAAATTATCAAGTTTTCCAGGCATCAAATGGTCCCGAAGGTGTTTTGATAAATGAGATGATCGATCCGGATTTAATCATTCTTGACTTGCGGATGCCAGGAATGGATGGTATTGAGACTTTACGGAAGATCAGAGAAAGCGATATGGTGGTTTTAGTAGTCATCCTGACAGGATACGGGTGCCCAGATACGATTAGGGATGCGGCTGATCTTGAGGTTAGTGAGTATTTAAGCAAGCCATTCGAAAATGATGATTTGGTTACTGTAATTGGTAAGTTACTAGAAACTTAAGTAAAGAAGAGGAAAAGATGAAGGAGCTAAAAAAACTAATATATATCCCCATTCTTCATTCGCGGGAAGATGAAAGTCATCCGTCATCAAAATCAAGATTGAGTGAAGCCGATGGTAACAGAAAGCTGCCGGCAGCAGAGGAGATGTGGAAGGGAATTGCCACAAAGATTGCTGAGTTGAACTTACCCTGGAATCAGACCCGTATCTATTTTGACGGAATGCCTGTTTGCGGGAATGAAATGGAAATCGTTAAGAGGCTTTCAGGAAGTGGAAGTCCCAGTTTTTTGTTTTTATCCGAATTAATTTTGAAAAATGCTAAACTGGAAGGGACTGAAAATCTGGAATTGCTTTTGAAGGAATATGATCTTTTGAATAACCTGCTGATGAAAGATCCAACAAAAGATATGAAAGCAACTATCGCTGAGTATCAGTTAAAAAGCAGGGAGCTACTTTTATTGAGGGATGAGTTCATTTTAACACGCATCAAGAGTACTCTTCAAAGCGGAGATGTTCCCATTGTTTTTATGGGGGTTATGCATCGGCTGGATAAGCTCCTCGAAAAGGATTTTTTGGTATCGTATGTTATTTATCGTCTTCCATTCCGAAGTTTTCAGGCGGTATATAACTCATAATGAATCGATATGCCTCAAAAACCTTCATTGCTTAAGGCTGATCCAATCTTGTTTTCGCCGCTTTACCTCAACGCCGACAAGGTTTCTACAGAAAAGTTGCTGGCTCTTTACCGCTTTTCAAATTTATTTTTTCCACAAATGGTACCAAACCTGGTTCGAACCATTTCGGACATGGAGAGATACGGGGAGCGATTATCGGCAGACAGCACACCTGAGGAGAGGCAGAAGCTGATCAGGGAGATGAAGGGGTTAAGCGTTGAAATTCAATATGTGCTGAAGGATTCCGGACAAAAGATGATGGAGATTTCCATTAACATTAATCCGAGCGAGGTTTTAAGGAGGGCTCAACAAGGTAAAATTGATTTAATCCAGTATCAAAAATTGAGTGATGACCTGGATAAGATAGTTGTAAAGTTGATTGTTAAGGAAATCCGCCGGAGGTTTACTGTTAGGGTCATGGATTTTTTTCATACCTTTCTTAACAGTAAGCAAGTGCCGCCGTTTATTGCACAACTGCTTGATATGAGTTGGATTAACCACAAAGGACAACTGATGAAGGGTTCCACTATTGATGACATTCTGATTGGAAAATATCGGGAACAATTTGAGGGATTGATGCCTGGAGACCTGCTTCATGAAGGGATTCTAATCCGGGAAACTATTAGAACTTGTTTTGAAATAGGTCAGGATAGCGATGATTCCCTGATCCGAGATGCTAAAAAGCGTCATGCCTTACTTGAGATTACGATTCGGGAAGCAAACGGACCTTGAAGAATTCCAGTTTCGAATAGTTTTTGTAAAATGGATTTGAGTATTGAAATGACTTGTTTAACCGGAAGAATAACACACCCAAGGATGCCTTGTAATTGTAACAAACAATTTTGGGCCTACCTTTTGGCAATCCTGGTTGGGTGTGGGTCTGTTTTACCACAGCAGCTTTTCTCCCAATCAGTTTTACCCGGACTAAAGGTTGACTGCTGGCAGATGGATGAAGGGTTGCCAGTGAATTCCATCATTTCCGTTGCTCAAACAGCCGATGGTTGGTTGTTTTTTGGAACTGAGGAGGGGTTAGTCAGATTTAACGGGAACTCCTTTTTATTGATGAACAAAGCCAATATTCCGGGATTAGCAGTGAACTTTATCAGTGCCCTGGCAGGAAGCCGCGATTCGAGCCTTTGGATAGGGACTGAAGGTGACGGAGTTCTTTGCTACAAGAATGGTGTTTTTTTCAAGTATACCAAAAAAAACGGATTAGCTGACGACCGGATTTTTGCCTTATGTGAAGATTCTGCCGGGGGGATATGGATAGGTACTTCCGGTGGAGGGCTAAATTATTTGAATAATGGAAATATTACCAGGTATGATACTTCTAATGGATTAGCGAGCAATTATGTTCGCTCTATTGTAACGGATACCAGTGGCCGTGTTTGGGTTGGTACGCAGCAAGGGCTTTCAGTGATTGATAATGGAAAAATCAGGAGTTACTCCATAATAGATGGGCTTTCTGATAATTTTATTGAAGCGCTGGCATTGGACAGGGACCAGACTTTGTGGATTGGCACCAAAGGCGGAGGACTTAATAGGCTGATTAACAATTCTTTTACAGTATTTACCATTAATAGCGGGCTGACAGCAGATGCCGTAACCTCCTTGTGCTTTGATGCAAAAGGGATGCTATGGATTGGAACCAATGGGGGAGGCATAACCAGGCTGTTTAACGGAAAGTTTTACCCTTTTACCAGTAAAGATGGTCTGGCCAGCGATTTGATAGTTACACTTTTTGAGGATCGTGAAGGGAATATTTGGGCCGGATCGTCAGGAGCGGGGATTAATCGGATAAAGAAGAAAACCATACAAACCCTTACTGAAAAGGATGGATTACCAGGGGAGGTGATTCTTCCGGTTTTAATGGACCACTCGGGAGCACTTTGGCTTGGAATTGCTGGTAAAGGGCTTATCAAAATGGAGCAAGGAAAGGTGAAAACATTTTCAGAAAATTATGGATTGCCTGACCTTCTGGTACTTAGTGTTTGTGAGGATCGTGATAGTAATTTATGGGTTGGAACTGCGGGTGGCGGTCTTTCAAAGTTGGTAGGAGAGAAATTTGTAACCTATACGGTTGCGAATGGTTTGTCGGGAAATGTGATCAATGCAATTTACTGTGACAGATCGGGCATACTATGGGCCGGAACGACCGGAGGGGGCATCAACAAGTTTGAAAATGGCACTTTTACCTCATTCACCACCAGGGAAGGGTTATCGGATGACAATGTTTCCTGCATACTGGAGGATCGAAATGGTTGTATTTGGATTGGAACAAACGATGGATTGAACAAAATCCAGGACAATAAGATCAGCACAATCCACCAAAAGGATGGTCTTTCCGATAATTATATCCTTTCATTGTATGAAGATAAGGACGGGAATTTGTGGGTTGGTACAGCCTCAAATGGGTTTAATCTGATCAGAAATGGAAAGATTACTCCGTTTACAACAAGGGATGGTTTAATAAACGAAGTGGTTCTCAAGATTATTGAGGATGATTTTGGGAATTTCTGGATAAGCTGCAACAAAGGGATCTATCGGATCAGGAAGCAGGATTTACTTGATTTTGCCGACTCAAAAACCAAAATGCTCCAGCCCTTCTCATACGGGAAATCGGATGGCATGGAAACCATTGAATGCAATGGAGGTGTTTTTCCATCGGGATGGAAAACTTACGATGGCAAGCTGTTGTTTCCAACCATGAAGGGTGTGGCAATCGTTGATCCCGGTTCGATGAGAACGGCTTCATCCTATTTTTCCCCGGTTAAGGTGGAGGATTTCCTGGTTGATGGCCAATCCGTAAAAATTGGTCCGGAATTGACGATTCCATCACGTTCTATCAGGCTGGAATTTCGTTATGCCGCATTGAATTACACGGTTCCGGAGAAGATTAGGTATAAATGCATGCTGGTTGGTTTCGACAAGGATTGGGTTGAATGTGGCACCCATAGAAGTGCTTATTATACAAACATCCCTGGTGGTAATTACACTTTTAAAGTGATCGCTGCCAGTGAAAATGGGATGTGGGATGATCAATTATTTGCAGAGTTGAGTTTTCGGTTGAAGCCTGATTTTTATCTCTCATTGCCGTTTTATCTGATCGTTGGAACTTTTCTCGCAATTCTGATTTTTTTCATTTTTTATTTTTTTCTGGAAAGGTTTAAGCGCACCCGCTTGAAATTGTTGGTTGATGAGCGAACGCAGGAACTACATCAGAAAATAATTGCACAAATGGAGACGCAGCAAGAACTTTTGAGAACAAATGAGGAATTGCTGATTGCCAAGTCAAGAGCCGAATCGGGCGATCGTTTGAAAACGGCTTTTATGAATAATATTTCACATGAGGTACGCACACCCTTGAATGGTATAATTGGATTCAGCAGCTTGATAACTCAACCCGACACCACGGATGCCGAGAGGGAGTTTTACTTTACACATATCGAAAAAAGCAGTGCCCGACTGCTGAATACAGTTAATAATTTCATGGATATTTCATTGATTGCATCCGGGAACATTGAGGTAGAGAATGATGTTTTCGATTTAGATTTGTTATTTAAAAGCCTTGAGGGTAAGTATCATATCCAGTGCCTGGCTAAGCACCTCGATTTAGTACTTGATATTTCGAAAGCTGGTCCCATCATGATCAAATCAGATATAAGACTATTGCGGAAAATTCTTTCTCATTTGCTAGACAATGCTGTGAAATTTACATCGGAGGGTGGGGTTTCATTTGGTTATTCGGTTAATGACCCATTGATTGAGTTTTATGTTAAGGACACCGGAATAGGGATCAGTGAGAAAGCGCGTCAGTTTATTTTTGATGGATTCAGGCAAGAAGATTTTATACATTTTCGCGGATTTGAAGGAAGTGGACTGGGATTGACGATAGCCCACCAGCTTGTAAAATTACTTGGAGGAGAGATTTGTGTAGAGACATCGGAGGGGGAAGGATCGATTTTTTCCTTTAGTCTACCATTTCACTGATCGGTGCATCTTTTTTTTTGAAAGCCTTGCATGAGTGGAAAAATGAACTATCTTTGCACCGCTTTCGGGTGCTTAGCTCAGCTGGTTCAGAGCATCTGCCTTACAAGCAGAGGGTCACTGGTTCGAATCCAGTAGCGCCCACG
>CAIXKO010000273.1 GCA_903919925.1 uncultured Bacteroidota bacterium
ATACGACACCCAGCCGAGATATCCAAGCAAAAACCAAAGGGCGATTGAGATAACCAGAACGAGTCGTCCGTTGAGCCGGTATTTTAATAATTCACCGGTTTTGGAATGCCGCACATACCCGGTCATCCATTTTTCCGGGCAGAAAGTAATAAAGTAAGGTAATCACTGCATAGATTATCCAGGGTGTGAAGAAACCAGCCAATTGGGTCATCATGATAGATCTTTTGTGTTTTTGTCCATAATCGAGATAGCTAACTTCTTTGGAAATAATCTTGCCATAAAAAAATGAGCTAACCAGCCAGAGATGACATTAAAACAATTCCCCATGTTCCTTTTTCTATCATTTTTGGCAACATCAATCTGGTAAGGAGTAAGGGTGCTTTGATATTCACCTCAATTATTTTCTCCAGATGATCTTCCGGAATATCTTCAAAATAGCCTATCGGGGCATAAGCGGCGTTATAAATTAATAAGCCGATATTCAAATCAAGTTGGAAAATGAATTGTTTAATTTGCTCATATTCAGATAAATCAAGTGCCTGATACTTTATTTCAACCCGATAAATTTTTCACAGTTCGTTGGATAAGTGTTCCAATTTTTCTGACCGCCGGGCAATCAGGACAAGATTCAGACCTCTTTTTGCCAATGCTTCGGCATAAGCTGCGCCTAATCCCTCGGAAGTGCCGGCAACTAAAGCCCAGGGTCCATATTTATATTTGAAATCTGGCATTGATCTGAATTAAGAGAGGCAAATATGATAAAACTTTTCAATTAGTCAGATGGTCATTGCGGGTGAGCGGGATTCAAAATATCCTGAAACGGATAGGTATATGCACTTAGCCTATAAAATCCTACCGTTGATAGTTATCTTCCTGACCTCGGAAAGAGTTTATGGTTCCGATCGAACCAAATGACATGAAATTCACAGCCTTGAGCAAAGAATCCTATTAATCTGGGGCCTTCATCCTTCTTATTATCGGTATAAACCTCAACTTGATACAGTGCTGGAGCTTGCATTATATCTGAAAATTCTATTTCGAAAATATCGGCTAAGTCTTGAGATAATGTAGGGTCGGCTCTTACCTGGATATTGACTTCATGGAAATGTAGTTCATTCCTTTTGTCGGCTAGAACCTGCAGCGTAATTTTCGATAATTCATGCAACCTCCTTAAAATCTTCTGATAGTCGGATGTGGTCACATTTGGATGGAAGAAACTATACTCATGGTTGCGTAGAGACAGATAGTCGAAGGCAAAAACGGGCCTTTGATTGGAGAACTGACCAATTCTTAAATGCGGATCGCCAAATTTGAATCTGTTGGTAGCTGGCAGATGTTGCCCGGGAAATTCAAATCTCGATGACGCCATCTTAATGCGTAAGTTGAGACTTGAAATAATTGGATATATCAATTAACTCAATTTGTCTGGCAGACCTCTCAATGGGTCCAAGTCCCTTGCGTGCATTGATCCAGGGATCTTGATTGTGTGTTAGCAATTCTAATTCAAAGGCAGATTTGGATCCGTAGTGATCAAGCAATCCATTTAAGAATTCCGCGGTATTTTCTGTTCGATCCGGCAGTCCTTCAATTAATTGTTCGAATACAACATCCTCGGTTGATTCAAAAGGAATTGTGTTGTATCCATATTCCCGATAAGCATTGTATGCGGATACATACACGGGACCGTGAACCCAAGCCTCGGGCATTTCATTGAAAGGGTCATTATCAAAATAGGCAAGGTGCCAACCTTGTATAAAGTATAAGATCTTCTGGAGCTTTAAATGGGTTATAGGTTCGCCTTTTAAAGCAAACGCACCAACAACAACTTTCGCGTAGTGCAGAGTTTTTATTACAGTTTCCATGGTTTTTTCACAGTGCAAAGATATGTTTCAATTATTAGAATCATACGCAAATGTTCTTAAAATGTTGTTTAAAAGATCGCTTATAAAATTTTCAATAACAGATTGTTGGTAGGCTAGTGGGATACTCCTCCCCTCTTTACCTCGACCAGGAAATGTCAACATCGTAAGCATACACATCGTCCTGCTGTACAATTGAAAGCCATTATAGTGAAAGGACGAACAATTTGAATCCAGGTTGAATCAGCGCCACGTCCAATTTGTCAAAGCGACCGGTTCACGCAATAGGTTTCACCCCTGTTTATTTTCACTTTGCTGGTTTTGCCATTGTACCGGATGATAAAATCACCACCCTTATCTGATTTTATGCAGGCCTTGACCAGTTTACC
>CAIXKO010000274.1 GCA_903919925.1 uncultured Bacteroidota bacterium
AATAGCACCACATCGCAATATTTACAAGCTACTAATTTTGGTTTTGGCATTCCTTCTGATGCCACCATTACTGGGATATCAGTGACTATCGCACGCAAACAAAGTGCAACAGGAGCTGGAAATGATGTTCGGGATTTAGTATTGAGCTTAATGAAAGCTGGAACTATTTTAACTGGGCCAGGCACTAATTTAGCAGCATTAGTCACCGAATGGCCGACTACTGAGGCAGCGGCAACGTATGGAAGTACAATCAACCTTTGGGGTACTACCTGGACCCCTGCAGATATTAATGATTCAGGATTTGGTGTTGCACTTTCTGTTAACAGCACAAACAACCGGATAGCTTCCGTAAATTATATCAGAGTATCGGTTACTTACATTCCCTGCGTTCAGCCTATGGTTACTGCAGGTGCCTCACCCAATCCACTTTGTGAGGGGGCCTATTTATTTTTGAGTTCGACTGCACCCGGAATGGGGCAGCCAATTTTGTTTACGGAGAACTTCAATGCTGGTGTCCCTGTGGGCTGGACTACCACAAATAATTCAACCCTTGGAACTCCTGCAAATGCAGCCTGGACCCTGCGTCCGGACGGATATTCTTTTACCCGGCCAGGATCATCGGCAGTAACTTTCCATTCGAATGACGCATCTCAATTTTATATGACCAATAGTGCTGCGCAAGGCAATGTTAGGAGTGTGAAAACGGAAACGATTTTAACTTCCCCGCTGATTACCAATCCCGGTGGTCAACAATCACTAACATTGGAGTTCTACCAATATTTTCGCCCGAGGAGTAGTAATGACCGGTGCTTAGTGGAGGTTTCTCTTGATAACGGAGCGAGCTGGATACAGGTGTATAGTAATATAAACACAATTGGCCAGCCCGCCAATTTCAGCAAGACCACGGTGAATTTACTGAATGCTGTTGGCAACTCTAATTTCAGGTTCAGGTTCAAGTATACCGGTTCTTATTCTTATTATTGGGCGATTGACAATATCACGGTTTCCCGGTCAACCTCCACCTACTCATTTAGCTGGACCGGTCCGGGAGGGTTTACATCCGCTGAGCAAAACCCCGTAATTACTCCGGCCACTTTTGCCAATGATGGGTTATATACGGTAACTTATACCGATATAACTTCGCCTGCCTGCATGGGCAGCGCATCCGTTTTGCTAACCGTAAATCCGGTACCGGTGATTACCAACTCTCCATCATTAACCATTTGCACCAGTTCCCGTGCCAACATCAAGTTAACCACAGCGGGAGGAGTTCCTACCAACTTTGAATGGTCACCGGGAAACATTACCGGAAGTATTCTGGGGGCCAGCGATGGTAAAGGAGCTACCAGTGATCTGGTGAACATCAATGATCTTCTGACCAACACAGGTACCACTCCAGGCACCGTTGAATACCTTGTCACTCCATTCTCGCAATCGGGGGGCTGTACGGGTGATGACTTCATAATCACGGTCACGGTTAATCCATTAACCCTCCTAACCTGGGCCACACCTGGTCCGTGGTCCTTTTGCCAGAATGATACTCCGCCGGCATTGCCCATGCCAACCAACGTACCCCCGATTACCGGAACCTGGAGTCCGGCAATTATCAGCACCGCTGCAGCAGGAATCTCTTCTTACACTTTTACCCCAACAGCAGGGCAATGTGCCGCACCTGATGTTTTATCGGTTAACGTTACTGCATTGCTAATACCAGCCTTTGCTCCAAAGTACACCTATTGCCAGGGATCTAATCCAGCTCTGCCGGCTGAGCCTAATGGATTAACCGGCACCTGGGTTCCGGCTGTAATAAATACATCAGCCGTAGGCATTACTCCATACGTTTTTACTCCAACCGGAGCCTGCAGTGTGCCGGCTACGGTAAATATTGAAATTATTGCTCCTCCAGCGGCATCGATTTC
>CAIXKO010000275.1 GCA_903919925.1 uncultured Bacteroidota bacterium
AAAGGTGACAAGATCAGTCTTTACATCGACTATTATCACCAGGGTAAACGCAAGTACGAGTACCTTCAACTGTACCTAACGCCTGAACCGGAAAAGGGGAAACTGACAAAGGAGGAAAAGGATGAGAACCAACAGAATCTTGCCTTGGCAGAATCAATCCGTTCAAAGCGACACCTGGAGCTTCAAAATGGATTGTATGGTTTTCAGGATCATGGTAAAATGAAAGGTAGCTTTCTCCGGTATTTTGAGTACCTGACCGAGAAACGAAGTGCAAGCAAGGGCAATCACGGCAATTGGGACAGCACCTTGAAACATCTGAAAAAATTTGTCACCTTCGAAGTCACCTTTGGTCAGATCGACCAACGCTGGCTTGAAGACTTTAAGGAATTTCTTCAAAAGAAAGCCGAGACACCCGCCAAAACACGCCTTTCACAAAATTCTCAATCCTCCTATTATAATAAGGTGAGAGCAGCTTTGCATGAGGCATTTAAAGAAGGTATCATCCAACGCAACCCTGCCGATGTTGTTGAAGGAATTAAACCTGGTGAACCACAACGAGAGTTTCTAACGCTCGATGAACTTCAGGATCTGGCCAATACCGAATGTGAACTCCCAATACTGAAAAAAGCTTTTCTGTTCTCAGCGCTAACCGGACTCCGCTGGTCCGACATTCAGAAGCTGACATGGTCGGAGGTCCAACATTCAAAGGAGATCGGTAACTATATTCGTTTCAGGCAAAAGAAAACCAAGGGAGCTGAAACCCTTCCCATCTCAGAACAGGCATTACAGCTTCTTGGTGAACCCACCTCCCCTGCCGAAAGAGTATTCGTCGGACTCAAATACAGCGCATGGCACAACCTGAAACTGCAGCAATGGGTTTTGAAAGCCAAAATCACCAAGTCAATAAGTTTTCATTGCGCCCGGCATACTTATGCCACATTACAATTAACTTTGGGTACTGATATTTACACAGTATCGAAACTCCTCGGGCATAAGGATCTGAAAACCACGCAGATTTACGCCAAGATTATTGACGAGAAGAAAAAGGAAGCAGCGAATCGGATAAAACTTGATCTATGAAATTGAATCTAAGCATTTACAACAGTATATTATTTGGTGAGCTACGACCTTGGCTTTTAGCTAACAGGTCACAGGAAGTATTCCGCCAAAAACTCAGCCCCGAGCTTCGTATGGAGAAGGGTAATCTTGATGAATTTAACAAAGCCATTGCTGAAGCATTAAAGAATATGCCAATTCTCATTGAAGATGATGAAGAAATATTGGTAGATTTTGACGATTCAACAATTAATGTAACTCTTGTTAAGAATGAGATTTTCGAACCGCTTATTGATATTGATATTCCGCCATTCTTCACAGATAAAACAGAATATTACTACTACCTGATCAAGAATGAAGGCACGAAGTTGGTCAATAACGTAAACAATGCAATCGAACTTTGCGAAACTGCAAACCTTGCAAAGTCTGCAATCAATGATACATTGGACCGGATAAAATTTTTCCTGGCTGGAACTGCCAAACAAATAAAGCAGCTTGGTTATGACAATGACCTGCCTTTCGATGCTATTCCCGATGATGAAACCAAGGCATTAAAAAAAGAATGTGACTATATCCTTCGGGTTCTTCAGACCACATTAATCAGGCTAATACTTGAAATTCAGGAATTATTTTCTTCGCAGATAGTCGGGAATCCGTTAACTGAGGACGAAATCTATCTGAAATTAATAGGCACACCTTCACCAACAATGAACGTTGCTAAGAAAATCACCAAACTAAATGAATTTTTGGTTAAAAGATTTATTGAGCACAAAGATTATTCAAGGGCAAAAGCTCTGATCAGGATTGATGAAACACGGAAACATTTTCTGATGTACAAGAATGTTCCATCAACTTTCGCTGAAATAGCCGAAAGAAAGGAAGGCTTGGCAACACACATCCAGGCACTTGAAAACCTGATATTCATCCGTGATTTTATTAATATCCGGGAAAACCCTTCTTATGACGATCTGCTATCTGAAAAAACGACCGAAGAATATTATGCCTCATTCACGGCCTCTATTTTTGAAATAATAGAAGGGCCCTCAGCACCAAATAAGCGTCTGGAGATAATATCAAATCAAGAGGAAAAATTCTCATTCCTAAAATCCAGCTATCATTTTGACGATTCACTCTATAAATTATCCATCCCTCGGAAAATTTTAAAATGGCTTGAAATTCAAAAATCTTACATCAAAGAAAATCTTCACATCGATTTTTCAAAACTCAAAGGAGTTGATTTGCCGAAAATTCCGACATCCTTGACAGTCGCTGAAATCGGCTACCTGCTTAGAACTTTTGAAGAAGAGGGTATCTTGAAACCAAAAAACAAGACCGACCTTTCAAGAGTGTTTTCCGCCATTTTAAGCTCAAAGAAAAAGGATGATATTACTTTCGATGGCCTCCATAAGGAATTTAAGACTCCAAAGAATAACGCAGTTGAATTTTGGCATGATAAATTCTCAAACCTGAAACAAAAAGCATTCAAAGACAAAGAAAAATATTTAGATTAACATACTGATATTCTTTGACTTTGGCAATGGTTCCGGTACCAACCGGCACTATTATTCCCCTTCCCTACTGCATATTTTTGCTTCGTAATTCACCGGATGCTCGTGCCTTTGCACCGGTGAATTAAAGGCACAACAAATTCAATTTTTGTTGAACTTTTAATACGATGCAAAATGACTGATCAAGTAATTATCGAGAAACTCGATAACATTGAAAAAATGATTTCAGAGCAAAACCTCCTTAAAAAGGAAGTGCTCAATTTTAGCGAGGCTTGTCAATACATTGACGTTAGCGAGAGTCACCTCTACAAACTAACCAGTCGCAAGCAGATCCCCCATTTCTGCCCTCAGGGTAAAATGGAAAAACCGGTCATATTGACCACCCTCAGGCCGGTCTAAATTAACCACCCCTAAAACGGCCAAAAACAGATCTCCGGCCGGAGCAAACTGACCACCCCCTGGCCGGAGCAAATTGACCACCCTTTGATCATACTTTTCTTCACCCTGTTTTGCGACATTTTTAATCGAATGCGGTAAAAGCATTGTTACCAAATTCATTAATCATGTCAAAT
>CAIXKO010000276.1 GCA_903919925.1 uncultured Bacteroidota bacterium
GCTAATGTGCCAATTGAAGAATGGGTGTGGGTTGGGGGGGGTGTTTGGGGGGGAGGGGTGTGTGGGGGGGGGAGGGTTAGGGGTGGGGGTGGAGGTGGGGGTGGAGGGTGCGGGGGTCGGTGATGTGGCCGGTGAGGGCAGCGGCGGCGGCGGTTAGGGGACTGGCGAGCAGTGTGCGGGCGCCGGGTCCCTGGCGGCCTTCAAAGTTACGATTGGAGGTGGAAATACAGTATTTGCCGGAAGGTATTTTATCGTCATTCATGGCCAGGCAGGCGGAGCAGCCGGGCTGACGTAGCTCGAAACCTGCTTCATTGAGAATAGTTTCAATACCCTCCTCTTGGGCCTGTTTCTCTACTTGTTTCGATCCTGGAACAATCCAAACGGTAACATCGGCGGCCTTTTTATGACCCTTTACTAAGGTGGCAAATTCACGGAGGTCCTCTATCCGGCCATTGGTGCAACTGCCAACAAAAACATAATCAATTTTTTGTCCAAGCAGGGAATCACCAGCCTTTAATCCCATATAAGATAGGGCCTTGGAATCCTGATCAGGGATAATTCCATCAATAGGAATTCCGGCACCGGGATTGGTACCCCAGGTAATCATGGGAGCAATATCAGCGGCTTCAAAAATCTTCTCACAATCAAATAGGGCATCTTCATCGGATTGAAGCGTTTTCCAGTAGGAAACAGCATTTTCCCAATCGTCGCCTGCAGGTGAAAACTCTCTTCCTTTCAGGTAATTGAAAGTTACCTCATCCGGGGCAATCAGTCCACCCCTGGCACCCATTTCAATTGCCATATTGCAAATAGTCATGCGGCCTTCCATCGATAATGAACGGATTGCCTGACCGGCAAATTCAACAAAATAACCGGTACCCGCGCCGGTACCCAATTTTGCGATTAAATAAAGAATCAAATCCTTAGAGGTAACACCTTCTTTCAGGATACCATTCACGGTTATCCGCATGGTTTTTGGACGGCGTTGAATCAGACATTGACTGGCCATAACCATTTCCACCTCGCTGGTACCAATACCAAAGGCAATTGTACCAAAGGCGCCGTGTGTGGAGGTATGACTATCCCCGCAAACAATAGTCAGTCCGGGCCGTGTTAACCCAAGTTCGGGCCCGATAACATGAACAATTCCATTTCGCGGATGATTCATGCCGTAGAGCTCAATTCCAAACTTTTCGCAGTTTTCCCTTAGCCTGGCTACCTGGAGCGCAGACTCTGCTCCCATCACTGGATTCATTTGCCCGGTGGTTGGAATATTATGGTCCATGGTTGCAATGGCAAGTTCCGGACGAAAGAACGGAAGACCACGGGCTTCCAAACCTGCAAAAGCCTGAGGGCTTGTTACTTCGTGTAAAAAATGGCGATCGATATAGAATACCGAAGATCCGTCATCGAGAACCGAAACCTCATGCAGGTCCCAGATTTTATCAAACAGGGATTTACTCATCATAGCTGCCTGTCATTTTATTCAAAGCGTCAATAAGAGCTTTGACTGATGCAGTTACAATATCAGTATCGGCCGAAAATCCATAATAAATCCGGTTACGACCTTTTATTCTAACATGAACTTTACCCAC
Source organism: uncultured Bacteroidota bacterium (assembly GCA_903919925.1). GTDB lineage: Bacteria > Bacteroidota > Bacteroidia > Bacteroidales > UBA12481 > UBA12481. The sequence continues at coordinate 1,596 of CAIXKO010000276.1, forward strand.
ATCATCACTACCGCGGGTAATTGCCTGAATAAGAAACTCGTCCAATTCAAAAGGTTCATCTATGATCATGGTAACAGCCTTGAATGCGGCATCAAAAGCACCGTTTCCCTCGGCGGTAGCCGCTTTCTCAACGCCATTTACCATTAAATGCACAGTGGCCATTGGTGTTGTCGACATCCCGGCAAGAACCTGAAGAAGCTTTAATGAAACCAAGACCCCTGAGGTCTGATCTTTTCCAACCAGTTGAAGAAGATCGGAATCTGAAATTTGTTTGGCTTTATCAGCCATCTCAAGAAACCGGTTGTATACTTCATCCAGATTGCCATTGGTATATCGATAGCCAATCCTGTCGAGATGATGTTTAAGGGCTGCACGTCCGGAGCGGGCAGTAAGCACAATGCTTGATTCATCTACACCCACGGAAACCGGATCGATTATTTCGTAATTCTCCCGGTTTTTGAGTACTCCATCCTGATGGATTCCTGATGAATGCGCAAAAGCATTACGCCCAACAATTGCCTTATTAGGCTGAACAGGCATGTTCATCAGGGAGGAAACCATCCGGCTGGTTTGAATGATCAGCGGGGTGTTAATAGTGGTAATGACCGGAAAATCTTTTCTGGTTCGCACTGCCATAACAACCTCCTCGAGGGAGCTGTTCCCGGCACGTTCTCCGATTCCGTTTATCGTTACCTCCACTTGCCTTGCGCCATTCATAACTCCTGCCAGTGAATTTGCCGTAGCCATACCCAGATCATTATGGCAGTGAGTGGCCAGGATTGCCTTATGGATATTTGGCACATGATCAACCAGATATTTAATTTTTGCACCATATTCATAAGGCATACAATACCCGGTGGTATCAGGGATATTTACAACGGTAGCACCAGCTTTAATTACAGCCTCCACTACCCTTGCCAGATATTCATTATCTGTTCTACCGGCATCCTCGGCATAAAACTCCACATCCTCAACAAATCTTTTAGCATATTTTACGGCGTGTATGGCGCGTTCAATAATTTCCTCCGGATTTGATTTGAGTTTTAATTGAATATGATAGGGCGAAGTTCCGATTCCGGTATGAATTCTGGCCCGCCTGGCACTTTTCAGCGCTTCGGCAGCCACTTCAATATCTTTTTCAACTGCCCTGGTAAGTCCGCAAACAATTGGTTCACGCACCGCCTTGGCTATTTGCACCACCGCTTCAAAATCTCCCGGGCTGGAAACAGGAAAACCTGCCTCAATAACATCAACGCCAAGCGACTCAAGTGCCAGGGCAACCTCAATCTTTTCTATCGTATTTAACTGACAGCCTGGTACTTGTTCACCATCGCGTAATGTTGTATCGAAAATATAGAGGTGTTCCATGGGAAGAATAATTTGATAATGTGGTAATATGCTAATGTGCTAATGAAAGAATGTGCTAATGTGCTAATGTGCCAATGTGCTAATGTGCTAATGTGCTAATGTGCCAATGAAAGAATGTGCTAATGTGCTAATGTGCTAATTTAAGATTAGGAAAAAGGGGGAAGTGGGTAAGGGGGAGGTGGGTAAGGAGTGAGGGGTGAGGGGTGAGGGGTGAAGGGTGAGGGGTGAGGGGTGAAGGGTGAAGGGTGAGGGGTGAAGGGTTAGGGTTAGGGACGGAGTTTGCGGACTTGGGCGCCGGTGGCCCAGATTTCCGATTCGCGGAGGTCTTTGAGTTCTTCTTCAAGTTTGCTGCGGTAATCAGGTTTGCGGCCGGCTTCAATGGCTATTTCGGCTTCCCTGCCAGATACCACACTTTCGTACAATTCATCATATACCGGTTCCACTGCTTTGCGGAATTTATGTCTCCAATCCAGAGCTCCACGCTGGGCTGTGGTTGAACAATTGGCATACATCCAGTCCATTCCGTTCTCGGCAACCAATGGCATCAAGCTTTGTGTAAGCTCCTCAACCGTTTCATTAAAAGCTTCTGAAGGACTGTGTCCATTTTTGCGAAGGCAATTATACTGTGCCTCAAAAACTCCTGCAATGGCACCCATTAATACGCCTCGCTCACCGGTAAGGTCTGAATAGACTTCTTTCCGGAAATCAGTTTCAAATAAGTAACCCGATCCAATTCCGATGCCGAGGGCAATGACTCTTTCGCGGGCCCTGCCGGTGGCATCCTGATAAACAGCAAAGCTGGAATTCAAACCTTTTCCTGCCAGAAACAATCTACGCAGCGAAGTGCCCGAACCTTTGGGTGCAGCCAGGATTACATCTACATCAGATGGTGGAACAATCCCTGTTTTTTCATTAAAAGTTATTCCAAACCCGTGTGAAAAATAGAGTGCTTTACCTGGAGTCAGGTTTTTCTGGACCGTTGGCCAGGCATCAATCTGACCGGCATCGCTTAAAAGAAACTGGATGATAGTTCCGCGCCGGCAAGCCTCATCGATTTCAAAAAGGGTAACATTTTCAACCCAGCCATCGGCTTCTGCTTTCTTCCAGCTGGCGCCGCCTTTGCGCTGACCAACAATAACCGTCATTCCGTTATCTTTTAGGTTCAGCGCCTGACCAGGCCCCTGAACACCATAACCAATAATGGCAATGGTTTCATTTGCCAAAACTTCACGAGCCTTAACTAAAGGAAATTCATCACGGGTGACCACTTGTTCAGTGACACCGCCAAAGATCATTTCTGCCATCTTATTATTATTAACTAATTAGTTGTCTGGTTTTTTGTTCACTATCGGAAAAGCCCATCCTAACGGGTTCAACAACATGGAAAGCTTGCAGAACTTCGATCTGCTTTTCCAATTGTTTAACCAGAGTATGTATGGTATGCGAATCGGTATGGATCACCAGGTTTATCCAGGTTACGCCAGGAATGGCCGATTCATGAAGTGTTAACCGCTCAATGCTCAGGTTTTTCCTGGAAACCAACTGTGCGATCCTCATCAACAGCCCAATACGATCATGGGCGTAAACTGTAACGAGATAACTGTTTTTCATACTATTACTTATTATTAATTATTTCTAACCACATATCTGAAACCGGAACCCCCGGGGGAACCATCGGGAAAACGTTTTCTTCAGGATCTGTTGCCACTTCCAAGAAGCAAGGACCATTTGAGGCAAGCAGCCAATTCACTCCATCACTGATTTCTGAAGAGGATGATATTCTTTTTGCAGGTAATCCCATAGCATCAACCACTTTAACAAAATCAGGGTTAATAAGTTCAGTACTGGCATAACGCTTGGAAAAGAAGAGTTCCTGCCATTGTCTTACCATTCCTAAAAATCCGTTATTCAGCATAACAACCTTTACGTCTGTTTTCTCCTGGATAATAGTCATAATTTCCTGCATGGTCATCTGAAAACCACCGTCGCCGATAATGGATATAACCTGGCGATCAGGACAGGCAATTTTTGCACCGATCGCAGCCGGCAGGCCAAATCCCATAGTGCCCAAACCACCTGAAGTTACGAGGCTGCGCGGAGTATTGAATTTATAATACCGGGCCACTTTCATCTGATGCTGTCCAACATCGGTTACTACTATTGTATCGGCTGGAAACCTTTCAGATAAGCAACGTACCATTGCTCCCATTTGGATCAGTTCACTATTCAGGGAAAGATCACGATCGATTACTTTTTCCTGCTCCAACTCCTTCAGTGAGCGAAATTCAGCCACCCAATCCTCGTGCAATGCAGGTTCAACAAACCCGATCAGCGATTTCAATACAGTTGCAGCGTCGCCGGCAATGGCCAGATGAGGCTGAACAACTTTTCCAAGTTCCGAAGCATCAATATCAATATGAATAACTCTGGCGTTAGGCAAAAATGTCGAGGTGTCGCTGGTGACACGGTCATCAAACCTCATACCGACAGCGACAATCAGGTCGGCTTTTGCTGAAAGTTTATTTGGAGCATAATTACCATGCATACCCAACATACCCATGTTCAGCGGATGATCAGCCGGTATAGCCGACAGTCCCAGGAGAGTAGAGGCTGCCGGCATTCCGGCCTTATCAATCAACAACCTAAGTTCATCTGAGGCATCGGAAAGAAGAACCCCCTGTCCCCAAAATAATATGGGGCGTTCCGATTGGTTGATCCAATCCGCTGCTCTCCTGATTTTTTTATCTTCAGCAACAGGTTCCGGACGATAGGAAGGTAATCCGGTACAAACCTGATAGTCATAATTAATTTTTTCCTGCAGAACGTTCTTAGCCAAATCAACCACTACCGGTCCGGGTCTTCCGGTACGTGCAATGTAAAACGCCTGAGAAATCCCCTCCAGCAGGTCTGATGATTTGGTGATCCTGATATTCCATTTGGTTATCGGGGTTGTAAGTCCAAGTATGTCAGCCTCCTGAAAAGCATCGGATCCAATAAGACGTGCAACAACCTGACCGGTAAGGCATACTACAGGAGTAGAATCGGCAAAAGCATCAGCTAATCCGGTAAGCAGGTTTGTAGCACCAGGCCCCGATGTTGCAATACATACGCCGGTTTTTCCTGAAACTCTGGCAAAACCCTGAGCTGCATGAATAGCTCCCTGCTCATGGCGGGTTAAAACATGCCTCATCTGGGTTCCAAAACGGTACATGGCATCGTATAGCGGCATGATTGCGCCGCCCGGATAGCCAAAGAGCGTTTCCACCCCTTCTGCTTGAAGCGCCAGAATGATTGCATCGGCGCCGGATATGGTATTTGTTGTGCTGGACATTTTTCTTTTAGTTAACGTTTTGTTTTTATTATTGCAATAAATTACCTGTTATTGGTTGCCGTACAGCTCCCGTATGTGAAGGACCCACCATTGCTGCGTAGGCTTGTAATGCTCTGGATACTTTCCGGTTGCGCTGAACCAAAGGGCTTTCAGAAGGATCGGTTTCATCAGTATTTGTTTCTACATCAAGAGTACGTTCGTCCAGATCAATCCGGATGATATCTCCATTCCTTACCCGCCCGATGTCACCATCCGAAGCTGCTTCAGGGGAAACATGGCCGATGGACAGGCCTGCAGTACCTCCTGAAAAACGACCGTCGGTTACGAGTGCACAGGTTTTATCGAGCCCCATGGATTTCAGATAGGAAGTAGGATAAAGCATTTCTTGCATGCCGGGACCACCTTTGGGTCCTTCAAAAAGAATAACCACAACATCACCAGCCGATACCTGACCGCCTAAAATCCCCTCCACCGCTTGATCCTGCGAGTAAAAAACTTTTGCAGGACCTGCAAATTTCCTCATCGAAACGGGTACACCTGCAGTTTTCACAACGGCACCGTTTTGTGCAATGTTGCCATATAATACCGCTAATCCGCCATCTGCACTGTATGCATTCGCTGCATCCCGGATACAGCCTGAAGTCCGGTTAGTGTCAGCTGAGGAAAATACGTTGTTCTGCGAACCCATTTCTCGGTTCATCCCCCGTCCGCCAGGTGCAGAAAGGGCATTGGTAAATGCTTGCGGACAAGCATTTGGCGAAAGAATATCATATTGATCAATAGCTTCCCCAACGGTCAAGCCATCAACCCGATTCATTGCAGAATTAATCAGACCTGCCTTGCTCAGTTCGCCCATCAGGCTCATTACCCCACCCGACCGGCTAAAATCCTGAACATGATAATGCGAGGAAGGGGCAATTTTACAGAGGTTCGGAGTTACTCTGGAAAGCTGGTCACAATCCGACAAGGTAAAAGTAGTTTCGGCTTCACTGGCAACAGCGAGTAAATGCAATATAGTATTGGTTGATCCCCCCATGGCGATATCAACTGTCATGGCATTTAAAAAAGCTTCACGTTTGGCTATCGATCTTGGGAGTACCGATTCATCATCGTTGAAATATCTTGCATTCGCCATGCGTACAATTTGTTTGGCCGATTCTTCAAAAAGTCTGCGCCGGTTTGCATGGGTTGCTAATACCGTTCCGTTACCAGGTAATGACAGACCCAAGGCCTCTGTCAAACAATTCATACTGTTTGCGGTGAACAATCCACTACACGATCCACAACCCGGACAGGCGTTTTCCTCGAGCTCAGTTAGAGCAGATTCGCTTACAGACTGATCTGCAGCAGCAACCATAACATCAACCAAATCATAATCCTTATTGCCAATCCTTCCAGCTTCCATAGGGCCACCGGATACAAATATTGCAGGAATGTTCAGGCGCATAGCAGCCATCAGCATCCCGGGAGTTATTTTATCACAATTTGAGATGCAAACCATTGCATCCACTGCGTGCCCATTGCACATATACTCAACACTATCTGCAATCAAATCGCGTGATGGCAAAGAATATAACATTCCGCCATGCCCCATGGCTATTCCATCATCTATTGCAATGGTATTAAACTCGGCAGCAAAGCATCCCAGTTTTTCAATTTCAGCTTTAACTAACTGACCAACATGCTGAAGGTGAACATGACCGGGGACAAACTGGGTAAATGAATTTACCACAGCAATAACTGGTTTGCCAAAATGGTGGCTCTTCATTCCATTGGCTCTCCAAAGGCTTCGGGCTCCGGCCATTCTGCGGCCTGCAGTGGAAGTATCGCTGTTTAATCTGGTCATTCTTTTCTGTTAATCGCTAAACACTAGTTAAAAAAAACCTTCCTGGTTTTCCGGGAAGGTTTTGTCTTTTTGCTTATCCATCATTATTCGGACTTAGCAGACCCCTCCCGGTTTAACTCCTCCACGAGGAGGCCGTTAATAAGGATAATACCGAGGACCAGGGTTTGCAACTTGCTTTTCATTTCGTTTTCTATTTAATCAAAAAGGCCCCTCTCGTTTCGAGAAGGGCCTTTGTTATTAGTTTTTCAACCTGCTAACAACCCTTCTCAGCTCGTAATCACCACGAGGTTAATAAGAAGGAGGCTAATTGACAGATTTACGTTTTTCACTTTGTTTTTGCATTTGTAGCGGTCAAAGATAAAGCAGAATTAATGAATAAAAAAAACTTCTTACCCCCGTTTTCTAGTTGCTAAGTTATCATATCACTGATTATCAGTCAAAAAAAATAAATATTGTATGCATATTTTTATTAAATCAGGCCTGAAGTTCGCTTTTTTTTGCCCTCACTGTTACAAATTCCAACGCTCATCGTCTACAGTCTGAAAACAAAAAAAGGAATTAATAACAAATTAAATTTTACGATCATGAAAAAAGTTGCTTCAATCTTGCTGGTTGCCCTGTTACCACTTATGGCATTTGCGCAAAATTCAGCTATCGATGATGTTTTTAAAAAGTATGGCGACCGCGATGGATTCACTGTGGTAACCATCAGTAAAGGGTTACTCAAGTTGGCCGCAAACATGGATGATGACCGGGAGTCACAGGATTTTCTGAGTCGGGTGCATCAAATTAAGATCCTTGCCATTGAAGATCACAGCACCAACATCAATTTGTATGATGAAGTTCTGTCCAACCTCGACAAAAGTGCATACGATGAGCTGCTTACAGCAAAAAGCAAGGGGGAGGAAGTTCTGATACTGGCAAAGAAAAGTGCCGATATTATTGAGGAGCTGATCATTTTGGTTGGCGGCAAAGATGATAACGCGCTTGTTTACATTTCCGGCAAAATGAACATGAAGGATATTTCAAAACTATCCACATCGGTCAATATTGATGGTGCCGGCCTCAGCCATCTGAAGGATTTGGAAAAGTAGAAACATAAGGTTCAATTCCTGGAATCGCTCCAGTCAAGACGGGTAATTATCAGTGATACAAACTGATCATTACCCGTTTAATTCATTTTTAGCAAATCGTTCTAATTTTTCGACAAGCCCTCCGTATCCTGATATTGAATCTGCAATTTAACCAGAGCCGCCTTTAACTCTGTGATTGTTTGGGCATACGAAGGGTCATTATATAAATTGTTCATCTCGCGCGGGTCCTTTTCCAGATCAAAAAGCTCCCATTCATCAATGTCCTGATAAAAATGGATCAGTTTATATCGATCCGTACGAATCCCATAATGCCGTTTAACAGCATGAACGCCAGGATATTCATAATAATGATAATAAATTGCATCGCGCAATTTCACCCCACCTTCCTGTGTTTTCCCATCCATTACCGGCACCAACGACAATCCCTGCAAACTGTCAGGTATCTGCAGTCCCGCCAATTGAAGGAAAGTAGAAGCAAAATCCACATTCTGAACAAGATCCTCGGAGGTAGAACCCGGCTTAATTACGCCAGGCAATTTCATCACCAGCGGAGTTCTCAAACTCTCCTCATACATAAAGCGCTTATCAAACCAGCCATGCTCGCCCAGGTAAAAACCCTGATCAGAGCAATAGACAACGAGTGTATTCTTGTCCAATCCGTTGTCCTTTAAATAATCTAACAATCGTCCAACCTGGTCGTCAACACTTTGAATACAAGCAAGGTAATCCTCCATATACCTCTGAAACTTCCATAAAGCAAGATCCTTGCCTGTAAGTTTTTTTGCATAGAACTCATCGGTGATTTTCTGGTAATATTGATTCCAGGTGGTCCGCTGTTCCGGGGTCATCCTCTTCAAACCGCCTTCCCACGCCTGGTCATCGCCGGTCAAAGAATCGGGTTTGTGTGGAAAAACCTTCAGATCGTAATTTACAGTCATATCCTTGATCACCGACATTTCCTGCTCTTTCGCAGCTCTTCCGCGGTTAGAATAGTCATCGAAAAAATTCTCCGGGACAGGAAATTTCGTATTTCTGAAAAGATCGAAATATTTGGGTTCCGGCATCCAGTTGCGATGAGGGGCTTTGTTATGGACCATCAGAAAAAACGGCTTTTGCGGATCGCGCTTATCGAGCCATTGGATTGCCTGGTCGCCGATAATTGATGTGGTATAACCTGTATACCGATGCGTTCCGGTGGAATCCTTCATATCCGGGTTATAGTAAGGCCCCTGATCGATCAGGATTCTCCAGAAATCAAATCCGGCAGGATCGGTTTTCAGATGCCACTTCCCGATAATAGCACTTTGGTATCCTGCCGGGCGTAGCATTTTGGGAAGTGTTTGCTGGGCCCCGTTGAACAGATCGGAATTATCACGTAGGCCATTGAGATGACTGAATTTCCCGGTAAGGATCACTGCCCGGCAAGGTGCACTGATTGAATTGGTACAAAAAGCCTTATTGAATCTCATCCCATCGGCAGCAATCCTATCAATATTTGGAGTACTGTTTAACCCATGCCCGTAGGCTGATATTGCCTGAAAAGCATGATCATCCGACATAATAAAAAGGATGTTTGGTTTTTCCGGTTCCTTCTCACGGCAGCCGGAAAGGGCTGCGGCAGTAAGCCCCAACCCGATGGAAGCATTGAATAAATTTCTCATATTCCCGATCATTTATTAAAATCTGATTTGCAGCAAATCGCGCCCCAGCTGGTGTATAGCCTCTTCGATTTTCCGGGCTTGCTTAATACCCGGATGTTTAATTCCTCTGGCATACTGGCGAATAAGCCCCGGATTTATTCCAGCCATTTTTGCCACCATCGCCTGGTTGATCTGACGATGCAGTAAAAAGAAATCTGTAACATCCATCCGGAACTCGAAATCAACAGGATCATCGCATCCGATACCAATTTCCTTTAAGTTTTCGGGCGAATTTTCAAAAAACAAACTGATGGCTTCAATGAGGTTTTTCCGAATTTCACTTATGGAACCTCCAGCGGTTCCACAGAAATCAAATTCCGGAACATAGGCAGAGTATCCGGTATCGGTTCTTTCAATGGTTACGGAAATTTTTTTCATTTTATTCCTGCCTTCTTTAACGTATTAATAACAAACCCTTTCCCAAGAGTTTTGTCAGCATGAAAAGGCACAATTATCATTCCCGGCCTATCAGGATGCATATACTTCTTATGGCTGCCCTTTGTGCTGACACACCTCCATCCGCCGGATTCCAAAATCCGGATCAGCTGTTTAACTTTGAGCATAAAGATAACAATTTTGTTACTTTTTGAGTAACATGATCATTATATAGATGCAAAAAACAGGGTGGAATGGAAAAATGATTGGAATTACTTTTTATCTGTCGGAATCAGAAATCCCATGACCACCGTGCCGGCCAGGCCCGTCAGGATGATGGTCCACCTGACAAACGGGGAATCCAATAAAAACAGAACGGATAAGCTTATCATGATCCACATTAGTACGATGGAGGTAATTTTTGTTCTTAATGGAAGCTTCCTGGTTGTTTGCCATTGGATGATGTACTTGCCAAGATAAGGATTCAGCAACAATCGATCATACAATTGTTTGGAACCCCTGACATAGAAGCCTGCCGTAAGAAGAAGAAAAGGCGTAGTGGGCAAGCCAGGCAAAAAAATCCCCACGACACCAATAAAAAGGCATAAGGTTCCGGCGGTAATAAAAATTGTTCTGAGAATCATGGTGGCCGCAAAAATAGCAAAACTCCGCCACCAATGCCTCTATTTCTTTCGCTTGCTAAACCGGTACACAAAATCCACGTAAGGCACTCCGATAATCAACATTTTAGCTATAATGGAATTGTTAGCAAACCCAAAATCAAAGCTCATGGTTTCTCCCGATAAGCGGATACCATATCCGAATAATGAATTAAAACCAATAAAGTCCTTGCCGGTATCTCTGGTCAAAAACCAGTTTTCGGATATTATTGAAACTTTCTGACTGACCCTGTACATTCCATTCAGAACTAAAATTGGCGGATTGATATACTTATCGGTAATAAACTGTTTGGTTGACATGGGTAAGCCAAAACCCAGGGTGATGTTATTGTCTAAATTACCATAAGTGAAAACCGCATAAGGAATTCCAAGACCGAAAACAGACTTTTTAAGGTCACCGGATTCATAAAACCTACTTTTATAGGCCCCACCCATAAACCCTCCACCAATATGCACGTTTTTTCCAACCGGAAAACCAACCTTAGGGGTTAGTGCCCAAATTGGCATCCATTCCCCTTGAGATAAAAACAAAAAAGTACCCACCACTTCCAGTCCTCCTCCTATGGAAAACCAATCTGTTAACCCGTAGTTAACCAGGTTGATATCAACATAGGCATTTTGATAGTAACCTTCCCCTTTCTTAAGATTAAAAGCGGAGGGAGCGAAAAAGTAGCGAGTAGGATTCGTATTAGGCAACCATTTTGAACGCACGGCAGGAACTTCCGGTTCTTTGACTGTAATTGATTTTATTTGGCTGGTCGAAATGGTTAGTCTTCCCGCCACCGCAGTCATCAAAACAATTTCAGCTTCCGATTTACTAACCAAAGTTCCAACCAGAACGGACCCATCCTTAAGGCTCACCAGAACAATTTTTGAAGAATCAGCAGGAGTAATCACTACGGAATCAGGCCGAACACTACTTAATCCATTAATATTAAGCAATTTAATATCACTAAAAAGAAAAGACATATCACCGGATCCAGTAACATGAATCACCAACCGTACCGATGATTGCCTGACATATTTCCCTTCATAAGCCGATCCTCCGTTGAGGGTTACCTTAATAACCGATGTAGAGTCAAGATTTCGAAAGTCGGCTGAGGTTACCTGTGCATTTACATTTCCTTGCGATAGAAACATACAAACCAAACACAGCAAAGTAGCTGTAAAAATAGTTCTCATACCTTTAAGAGTTAGGGCGTTAACTAATCCAACTCTTAAAGGTACGAAACAATTATTTATATGATTTATTTATTTATCTGTTTGTTTAAAAACAGTACAGCAAGTATTACCGCTGGATTACAGATATTCAAAGAGGGTCAGCTTAATTAACCCTCTTTCTCCTCAATAAGATCTGCCACGATTTTGGCAGAAGCCAGGCACAGAGGAATACCGCCACCGGGATGAACGCTGCCTCCGGTGAAATACAATCCATTAATCTTACTTCTACGGTTTGGGTGTCTGATAAAAGCGCTGATACGGCTGTTGTAAGTGCTTCCATAAAGGGCACCCCTCCATGATCCGGTGCGCCTGGCAATAGTTGGCGGGCTATCGATGTGCTCAAAAACGATTTTACCGTTCAGATCGATCCCTAACAAGTCATTGATTTTCTTGAGAACGATCTCCCTGAGCCTGGTTATCCCCTGATCCCAGTTTTGCCCGATATCCGCCGGTGTATTCACCATAATGATCCAGTTTTCGTAACCTGCAGGGGCATCTTTGGGTACTGATTTTGAGCTGATATATAAATCCAGAGTTGGATCGGGACAGATTTTTTTAAGTTTATACAGATAACGGTATTCTTCCTCCGGATTTGCTGCAAAAAGAACGTTGTGCAAATCAAGTCCAACATGTACTCCGGATATTCCCCAATAGAAAATAATAGCCGAGGTCTCCGCCCGTTGCAGTCTGCCAGGCAGAGGCGACCGGTAATCCACCATTCCGTGACGATAAAAAGAATTAATATCGATATCAGAAACCACCAGATCGTAATCCAAATTTCTGCCCAGCAACCTAACACCAGTTATGTGGTTGCCTTCTATGTTTCTGTTTACCCGCTGGATCAATGAATTATAATGAAATCTTACTCCATGCCGCAAAGCAAGATCAGCTAACTGCCTGGCAATAGAGTACATACCGTCTTCAGGAAAAAACAATCCTGAATGATGCTGCAAATGTGCGGCAATCTTCAGGGCCGCAGGTGCTCTGAAGGGGTTTGATCCAAATATTGCCGCATACCGGTCAAACAGTTGCGCCATTTTGGGATCTTTGAATGCCAGCATGCTTCGTTGGTGGAGTGAAAAGAGCGGATCGAGGGAAATGAAGTTTTTGATCAAAAGGCGACCAGCAGGACTCATCAGTGCCTTTACGGACGGGAAAGGTTGATCAAAAAAAACGGGTGAAGCCAGCGTATAAAGCTTGCCTGCCGCAAGGAGGTATTCTGAAATTGAAGCAGTATCTACGTTTAGAGCCCGCCTGCTCTCATACGCAAACTCTTTTGGATTGGCCGGTGCATTCAATTGAGTTCCATCCGGCCAAAAATAGCGGCAAAGAGTTGATAATCTATTGTATTGAAAATAATCAGCCGAATCTTCCCCCAATAAGCGAAACAAATCATCAACCCGTTCAGGATGAGTAAATAATGAAGGACCAAGATCAAAACGAAAACCACCCACTCTTAGTTCAGCCAGTTTTCCACCCGGGTAGGATTCCTTTTCAAACACATCTACCAGATATCCCTTAGCAACCAATCGAATGGCAGTTGCCAGGCCTCCAATACCAGCTCCTATGATTGCGACGGTTTTCATGCAGGTTTTTTATTGATCCGAATCCGAAAGGTGAATAGCAAGGGTAAATTACTCTGCCTTGTGAATCATTTTTCCGAGTCCACGCTGAATGCGGTCAAAGGTTTCCATGCTTCGGGCCAATGGCTCTGATGAAAAGTCACGATACTTATCATATTTGTCATCCCCCAAACTCAATCCCGGATAAATGACAATAACCGTTTGATCAGTAACGCTGGTATTTATTCTTTCAACCAGATGATCCATAAACGGATGATAAGAAACCGAACCCTTACGGCCAGAAAAGACAAAAATAATATCGTCGGATGAGGATCGTTGAAGAAACAAATTAAAATACTCCCACTTCCGGATTTCAAAATCTCTTATCGACGGGCTTGAACTTGTTTTTTGAATGATGGAATTAACTATTTCACGAGTTTTAGAATTTGCGTATAAGTGGATTGCCCGGTTTAACTCGTTGCTAAGCAGAATACTTTTGCGAATCAGATAATCGAATCCTTGCTCCAGTTCCGAGAGAGGAGGGCAAAACAAAACGATTCTTTTATAGGTAATTAAAGGCTTAACAAGTTTGCATAAAAAAATACTTTTCTCACTCGTATCCAACAGATGATCAGTTTTTTGGCCGAAAATCCGATCGGTAAGAGTTTCCTTCATCGGCCAACCGAGGATGATGGTTTGAACATCCATATCGCGGCTGATCCGGTTGATTCCGGCAGGCACGTTACGGTCAGCGGTTACAATAGTTTCAATTTTTGATTCCGGCAGGATAAACCCCTGAACCGTTTTCTCCAATGAACTTCTTACCCGATTCAACTTTGACTCGGCATCACCCTCCTCGTCCACTACAGATAAAACCCGGATTGGCTGATCGCTCTTTTTATCACGAATAAACTGGGCAAACTCGAGCAGTCCCTCCAGATTTTTGAAATTCGCCACAGGAATCAGGAAGGATTCCCTGAATTTTGGCTCTTCAATCGCCAATTTCTCACCGCTTTCATCTGCTATAACAATCTGTTTTGCTGCTCTTTCCGTGGCAAATGAAGCAACCAGACAAGTAACCAGGATTAAAATGATGGTGCCATTCAAAATATTTTCGTCAATAATTCCAGCTTTAAACCCAACCAAGATAACTGCCATGGTAGCCGCGGCATGTGAACTGCTAAGGCCGAATATCAACAACCCTTGTTCTTTCGAATATCGGAAGATCAACTGAGTAGTGCGGGCAGCTACATATTTCCCGATTAGGGCTACAATCGATAAAACGAATGCAACCCATACTGCTGTTGGTCCTTTTAGTAATACCCCCATATCAACGAGCATTCCAACACTAATCAGGAAAAATGGGATAAACAGTGCATTCCCGATAAATTGGATCCGGTTCATCAGCATGGAAGATTGCGGAACCAGCCGGTTGAGTGCCAGTCCGGCAACAAAAGCTCCGATAATCGGCTCCAATCCAGCGAGCTGAGCTGCAAATGCAGCTAAAAAGACAATCGAAAGCACAAACACATAATGGGAGGATTTCTCCCCTTCGAGTCTGATAAAAAACCACTTGGCAACCCTGGGAACCACCACAAACATGAGCAGTAAAAGCAATATCATACCAACAATGATCCTGACCCAGAATCCAACGGAAAGGCTTCCTGCATGAGAACCTGTGATAATAGCCAGTAGTAACAATACTCCGGTATCGGTAATAATGGTACCGCCAACTGTTATCGCCACCGCCTTATTTCTGGAAATTCCGAACTTGGTTACAATGGGATAAGCAACCATAGTTTGGGTAGAAAAAATGCTGGCGGTTAGCAAACTTGCGGTAAAATCATAATTGAGGATATAATAACAAGCCGGAAAGCCCAGCATCAATGGCAAGGCAAAGGTGAGTAAACCAAAACCCATGCTGTGGTAACGATTTCGGCGAAATTCATGAATTTCCAACTCCAGCCCCGCAATAAACATAATATAAAGCAACCCGATAGTGGAAAAAAGATCAATCGCTGAATTTTTTGCCAGAAGATTTACGCCGTGCGGGCCAACAATAACCCCCGCAATGATCAGTCCAATGATTCCCGGAACTTTAAATCGGCGAAACAATATTGGGGCTAACAAAATGATTAACAGGATCAATGCAAATATCAAAACCGGATTTTGAAGCGGCAGTTGAAACTGTGAATGTAGCTGATCGTGGAAGCTCTCCATAATTTGCAAAGCTATCCAAAAATAGTTTTATGTAGTTTAGCAGTACGAAAATCAATTCTATCATGAAATCCTACATTTCCAACACACAATTCCTCCGATATTGCACATCACTTATTCCCAGTGCCTTTCTATTCGCGCTTTTGGTTTCGTGTAGCCAACCCTCCACAGAAGTTTATCCTTCAGCAAAACCATTAACGCGTTGGTGGTGGTTTGCATCAGAAATTAAGAAGGTGGATATTGCCGCGCAACTCGAATGGCTAAAAGCCAATGGATTTGGCGGGGTGGAAGTTGCCTGGATCTATCCGCTCAACCGGATGAAAAAGGATACCGTAAATATTACGCCAAGGCAGGAATGGCTAGGCAACGAATGGATGGATATGGTAAAATATTGTAAAGCCAAAGGAGACTCACTGGGTTTATCAATGGATTTCACTTTTGGATCACTGTGGCCTTTCGGAGATCTGAAAGTTAAACCGGAGGAAAGCACGCAATCTTTCCAGAATCCCGATTTCCGGCAATGGATCACTGCATCGTGGGATTATCCAAAACAAGGATTGGTGCTCGATCATCTCAATAAAAAGGCATTCGAAAATTATGCCGTTCGCGTGGGAAAAGCTTTGGAGCCGGCTATGAGAACAGGTCATCCATCCGGAATTTTTGTGGATTCATGGGAGGTTGATACAAAAAATCTATGGACCATCGGATTTGATTCCATTTTCAAAGCACGTTTCGGGTATGATATCGTGCCTTACATGGAAAACGATATACTGAGTGCCAATTTTAAAGGCCAGCGATATGATTAC
>CAIXKO010000277.1 GCA_903919925.1 uncultured Bacteroidota bacterium
GTGCCAGTATTATGCTTTTTATTTCAAAGTCGCCAACCGGGAAACCCATCCTGAGCTCTGGAAAAAACTGGCGGAACAGTTTGGCCCCGGCCGAAAGGATAATAATCCTTATCCGGAGGTTCATTTTGCTAATTCCTTTGTTGGCAACTACCTGAGATTAGAGCTTTTATCGCAGAATAACCTACAGTCACAATTATTGGAAGAATCCATTGGCTTCTTCGATTATATGGCCATAAAAACAGGAACCTTATGGGAAAACATATCGGCTTATGCCAGCTGCAATCATGGTTTTGCCTCGCATGTGGTGCATGTGCTTTACCGCGACGTTTTGGGAATAGCCGATATCGATATTAATAAAAAGCAGGTGACCTTGCAGTTTTCTGATTTGAACCTGGCATCCTGTAAAGGGGAAATGCCGGTTGGAAATGAGATGGTAAGGCTGGAATGGGTTCGGGAAGGGAATAACGTTACTTATCATTATGATGGTCCTGAAGGATTTACCGTATTGATCAGCAGCAGTCCGGCACTGAATCTGACTAAAAAATAAAATTCGAAAATTTTTAAAGTATTTCCCCTTTTCATTCGTCTACAACAGTATATGGACGAATTAATAACATTACCGATGGCACAGCAACAGCAAAGTACACTATATGCCGTGCAGAATTACGGGAAGCGATTATTCAGTTTTATCCGCGGCCGGGTGAAAAACGATGAAGACGCTGAAGATATTCTGCAGGATGTTTGGTACCAGCTGAGTTCCATCATTGACACCGAGCCCATAGAGCAGCTAAGCGCCTGGCTTTACCGGGTGAGCCGGAACAAAATTGTGGACAGAAACCGCAAAAAGTTACCGCAATCACTGGAAGATCTGGCGTTTGAAGATGAGGACGGTGAAATGATTTTCCCGGAAGCCCTGCTTAGCGACAGCATGAATCCTGAAACTGAAATGGAAAATGCGTTTTTCAGGGAGGCTTTTTTTGCTGCACTAAGCGAGTTACCAGAAAAACAAAGGGACGTGTTTGTGAAAAACGAGCTGGAGGATATGACCTTGCAGCAGATTGCTGGCCAAACCGGTGATAGCATTAAAACGATCATATCGAGGAAGCGATACGCAGTTGCGCATCTGCGTGAACGGCTTCAAAATCTTTACAACGAATTATAACCATTTAAAAATTAGAAATCATGATGTGTTGCGGACAAGAACGTGGAAGGGGATTTTGGATTAAGAGAGCCATTTTTATCCCGATAGCCATTGCAGCCGGAGTATTTGTTTTCGGCAGTGTTGTTATGCTCCTTTGGAACGCCCTGCTGCCGGCAGTTCTGGGTGTTAGTACCATTACCTTTTGGCAGGCGCTGGGAATATTAATTCTTTCGAAAATCCTTTTCGGCGGATTCAGCGGTGGTCATCGGCATCACCGGCACCATGGTGGTTACCATGGCGGTCACCACGGATGGAACAACAAGTGGATGAACATGAGCCCGGAAGAGCGTGAGAAGATGAAATCCGAATGGAAAAGCAGGTGTGAGGGTGGTGGAAAGGTGGAATAAGCATTAAACCTTGAGATTTATTAAAGCGCGCTGCCTGGGGGTAGCGCGCTTTTTTAGTGACAAGTAACAGAAGACGTGATGCGTGATGCGTGATGCGTGAAGCGGGATACGGAAGATCGGTAGAGACGCATAATTGCGTGTCTCTTGTGGAGAAGTGACGAGTGACAAGGAAGAATAATAAAGTTACTGGTGGCAGGTTATCTCAAAGATGCACGATTGGGCATCGGCTCCACCAGGCAGCAATATCGTGATCCATCCCTGTTTAACATTGAATTCTGAATTTTTGCCGTTGAGTGTTGCCTTGATTATCCTATTTTGAGCATAAGCAGGCAAGCGAACAGACAGGTGTTGTGAATGGCTACCTGACCAGGTTCCGAGGATTCTATCGGAGTACATTTTATAAGAGATAGTGCTTCCCTGCCAGAATAATGTTTGGCCGAAACCGGCTTTCCAGAAATCATCCGGTGCTGTTGGCCCGATGAACAGGGGATTGCCCGACTGAAGGAATGCTAAAAAAATTATGAATGCTGTTCTCATAGACTTCAGATTATTACGCTCATTCAGGGTTTTTGAGGTTTTCATTTACTTCATACACAGGGCTTCACCCTGTGCTAATATTATCGGTACACAAACTTGTGCCATCCAGCTCACCCCTGGCCCTGTTGTCGGCACCTTAAGCTAATGGCTGTGGGGTAATGGGGTGGGAATTTTATGGATTTCCGTTTATTATTCAATATTCCCGGTCATAATCCGGAGTGCCGGAATTTTCTTATCTTTTGATGCCAATTTCCAAACTGAAAGTTCAATCAAATCAAACAGCCATGTTAGCCAGTTTAATCAGAACCGCCTTCCGGAATATTTACAAGAAGTTCGGTTACAGTCTGTTAAATATCATTGGGTTAACCCTGGGAATCGCCAGTGCATTGTTTCTGGTTATGTATGTTGCCGATGAGTTAAGTTTTGACCGCTATCATGAAAAGGCGGCCAGGATAGTGCGGGTTCAGTCGCACATCAAGGAGACCGACGATGAATTTACCTGGATCGTTGCCCAGATTCCTTTCGGGCCCCAGGTTGTTCAGGATTATCCAGAAGTTGAAGCTTCTACACGCCTGTACCAGCAGGGATCTGCCATGTACAAATCGGTTGACGGAAAGGAGTTTAAAGAGGACAATGTGTATGTTGCCGATTCGGCATTTTTCGAAATTTTCACCTATAAGATTCTGGAAGGCACCGGAGTGGAAGCCCTAAGTCATCCTAATAACATGGTATTAACCCGGACCATGGCACGCCGATATTTTGGTACCGGCCAGGCGGTTGGCAAAACATTACTTACGGGAGACCAAATATATACGATTACGGCTGTGATGGAGGACGTACCCAAAAATTCGCATATCACTTTTGACGCCCTTATTTCGAGGAGTACATTTAACAATGTTGCTGGAAACTGGGGTAATTTTGGTGTATTTACCTACCTGTTGTTGCGGGAGGGTACTGATATCGCAGGGCTACAGGAAAAACTCAAAGGCATGTATACCAAGTATATGGCTTCCCTATTTGAAAACATTGGAATCAAAATCACTTATCAATTAACACCAATTACGCGGATCCATCTCTATTCCAAAAACGCACAGGAGCCGGTACCTCCGGGTAATATACAGTATGCTTATACATTTGGACTGGTTGCATTTTTCCTGGTGCTAATCGCATCGCTGAATTATATCAACCTGTCAACTGCCCGGGCCACCCGTAGGGCAAAGGAGGTAAGCCTGCGTAAAGTGGTGGGTTCCGGTCGGGGATTGCTTATCGGTCAATTTCTGGCCGAATCCATTCTGATCACCCTGTTCTCTATCATTCTGGGTATAATTCTGATATCGATACTCCTTCCTGTGCTCAACCAGTTATCAGGTAAAGGTTTTACCCTCAATATTCTTTATAGTCCCGTTTTTGTGTTTTGCTTATTGGCCATAGTGCTGATTGCCGGAGTATTGGGGGGCAGTTATCCGGCTTTTTATCTTTCCAGGTTTTCTCCTGTCATTGTGATGAAAGGATCTACCCAATCGGGACGTTCAGGGAGTTTATTCAGAAAAATTCTGGTGATCATACAATTTGCCATTTCGGTTACCATGATGATTTGCACGCTTATTATATTTAAGCAACTGGCATTTTTGCAGAACAAAGATCAGGGTTGGAACATGGATGATGTTGTTACCCTGGTTTTGCCTGATAATGAGCCGGTGCGGCAGATGCGGGTAATGAAGGAAAAACTGCTTCAAAACCCTCATATAAAAATGGTTACCCTAACAAATAACCGGTTGGGGGAAGGATCGTCCAAGGTTATCTTTAATATGGAAACCAGTGAGGGTTTGCAACCTCGAGGAATAAATTTTTCGATTGTGGATCATGATTTTATTGAAACCATGGAGATTCCGATGGTTGCCGGGCGCGATTTCTCAACTGAATTTATGTCCGATACCCTCCAGGGAGTTATCGTTAATGAAACCCTGGCCAAGCGTTTGGCATGGGATGATCCAATTGGGAAACGAGTGCAGCTTGGTGATGGCCGGCAGGTTATGGCGCAGGTAATCGGGGTGATGAAGGATTATCACCAAACCGGGATGTACGCGGAGGTTGAATCGCTTTTGCTTCTTTACCGGCTGGCTAGTCCTATTTTATATGTAAAACTGGATCAGGGTAACCGGGATGCAGCACTGGCCTATATGAAAGAGGTATGGACCGGGATATTCCCCGACAAGCCATTTGAGTACACTTTTCTGGCCGACCGGTTCAAAGCGCAGTTTGGTGCTGACCGTAATCGCAGTGTGGTTTTCACCAGCTTTACCTTATTGGCCCTTTTCATCGCCTGTTTGGGATTGTTGGGATTAGCGTACTTCACTGTGGAACGCCGCACCCGGGAAATCGGAGTCCGTAAAGTGTTCGGAGCCAGCGAGTACAGCATTATCCGACTGATTAATCGTGATTTCCTGATCCTGGTAGGAATCGCCATCGCTATAGCCCTTCCGGTATCGGGTTACCTGATGACTGACTGGCTGAAAGATTATGTTTACCGGTATGAGATGACTGTTGCTGTTTTTATTTTACCTGCACTCATCACCATCGCGGTAGCCCTGACCATTATCAGCCTGCAATCCTGGAGGGCAGCAACCGCCAATCCGGTTGAATCGCTGCGTGATCAGTAAGGATTATGATCCTGGCCCAACTGGGAAATCCAAGAAACGAGTAGATATAATTGTTATGGGATCAGCTTGATTTTTTCAGTGAGGACTCCCGTGCAATTAGGGTAACAGGTAGTTGTACATGAACAGCCTCACCTGTACTATGTTTATTCATTTGCTGGATAAGCAGTTGAAATGCTGTTTCGCTGATTTGTTTAATGGGCTGTCCCACGGCAGACACGGAGGGCTGGGTTAAGTTAAAAAAAGCCATATCATCAAAACTGATCACAGCAATCTCTTCAGGAATTGAAATTGATCGATTCTTGAGTTGATTCATCACCTCTGCTGTGATGACATTATTGAGTCCGAAAATTGCATCCGGCATGCGGCCCGACTGCCAGCAATCGTTCAGGCTGTTGCGTACTGTTTCCTCCACCTGGCTAAATGGCACCACAACCAGCCTGTTAGGAGGAAAGCAAAATCCTGCCTCCAATATTGTGTTAGTGAATCCCCGGATTCGTTGGTCCATTGAGGACATGTGCACCGGAGAATTGGCAAATACCAGAAAATCGGTACAGCCCTGATCCATCAGGTGAAGCGCCACCAAACGGGCTCCCTCCTCATTATTAACGGAAACACTGGGCGATTTTAATCCCGGAAAGGTACGGTCGATGAAAACAATGGGTACACCGGCATCCATCAGTTTATTCGCATAATTGCAATCGGCTTGAGAAGAGGAAATGATTAGCCCGTCAATTTGCCGGTCGAGAAGGAATTCAATTTGTTTTTGTTCTTTTTCAACTTGCTCATCAGTACTGCAAATCACCATGTTGTAACCGTTTTGCCAGGCTAAATCTTCAAGCTTCCTGGCTATCCGGGAGTAAAAACCATTACTAATATCAGAAACAATCAACCCGAGCGTATGAGTTTTGCCGGTTCTGAAACCCTGGGCCAGCGCATTGGGCCGGTAATTCATTTCATCGATCCGCTCTAAAACCCTGCGCTGGGTTTCTTTGCTGATCCCATAAGAATCAGCTTTTCCGTTTTTTACCATGGATACCACGGTCTTGGATAATCCCAGACTTGCAGCCACATCGGCGAGTGATATCTTTTTGGCCATGTCAGATTTTTTCATCAATACACAAAGATAAAAAAATAGTTTTATTGATCTAAATCGATTTAGTTTATTTTATCTTTGCGAAAGTACGCATGGAAAAACTTGACTAATATAAACTAACAACTAAATCTTTCTTTATGGGATGCAATTCTACGTTTAAAAAACAGATGGTTTATCTGCTTTTAACCGGATTTGTTCTATTCTCATCGGGAATTCAGGCTTTGGCATTGCCAGGCTTGGATTTCAGGGGGAATGTGAACAATATTCCGTTGCAGGTAAGTGGGAAAGTCACCGATATGAACGGTGAAGCTTTACCGGGTGTCACGGTGATTATTAAAGGAACGGCCAATGGAACAACAACTGATAATGAGGGTAAGTACTCATTATCAAATGTTCCGGAAAACGCAATTCTTGGATTTTCCTTTGTTGGAATGGTGAGTCAGGAGATTCCGGTAGCAGGGAAGACCACGATAAATGTTGTGATGCAGGAGGCGAGCATCAGTTTGCAGGAAGTTGTTGCGATCGGCTATGGCACTCAAAAGAAATCAGATCTTACGGGTTCGGTTGCCGTTCTCAAACCTGAAAAACTTCAGGGGTTCAATCAAAGCTTAAGTCATGCCATGCAGGGCCAGATAGCCGGGTTAACGGTTATGCAAAACTCAGGAGAACCGGGGAGTGGCGTGCAGCTCAGGATCAGGGGAGCAGGCTCCATTAACGACAATAACCCTTTGTATGTGGTTGATGGGATTATCGGAAGCATATCGGATTTAAACCCTGCTGATATTGAGAGCATATCAGTATTGAAAGATGCTGCCTCAGCAGCTATTTACGGATCTCGGGGAGCCAATGGCGTTGTTATCGTTACGACCAAAAAGGGGACCAGGGGCCAAAAAACTCTTATTTCCTTCAACACCAGCCAAGGGATTCAAGGGGCTTGGAGAAAGCCAGCTTCCCTAAACGCGGAACAAAGGAATTTAATTCATACCGAGGCGCTTACCAACGATGGAACTGCGCAAACCGAGGCAATCTGGAATTATTATAAGGATCCGGCAAATGCCATTACACGCACCAACTGGTTTGACGAGGTTCTGCGGCCCGGGTACATTTCAACAAACGATTTAAGCATTCAGGGTGGATCACAAAAATCGAACTACCTGTTCAGTTTTGGGTTTTTGAACGATGATGGTATTGTTAAGGTATCGAATTACAAAAGGTATAATATCCGATTTAACAGTCAGCATGAAATTGTAAAAAACCTAACCTTTGGCGAAAACTTTTCTTTAGTACTTGCTGATAAACAATCGATTGACCAAGGCGGCTATGATGGCGTACTAGTGGGAGCACTTTTTAATATGGCCAACACACCTGTTTGGGAAGATGAGACTGCCGGTATTTACGGGGCACCCAGGGGCGATTTTGCCAACCCGGTGGCTTCATTGAACAGCAAGGATTTTCACAGCAAAGGGCGCAGTATGCAGGCAAACGGCTATTTGGAATACAAATTCCTGGATTTGTTTACCTTAAAAACTGATTTCGGTTACCGGTTTGGGTTCGACAAATCGAAATCGTTTGTGGCTGAAGCTATTAATGGCGGACGCGGTTTGGATAAAAGCTGGTTAAACGAAGGGTTTTACCTCTATCAAAACTGGTTATGGAACAATACGCTGAGTTTTGATAAAAGGTTGGGCAAGCATCATATTGCAGGTCTCGCGGGTATGTCGATGGAATATTTACTGAGTGAGGCCACCTCGGGTGAAACTGCCCAGGGATTTAGTGTTACCGTACCCGATCTGCGATATTACAACAACGCATCTAACTATATCGGACATATATCAGGCTGGGCCGATGATAATTCCATGATGAGTTACTTTGGACGGGTGAGCTATGAATTTGCGGATAAGTATTTGTTTGCAGCGAATATACGTGCCGACGGTTCATCGAAATTCGCCGAAGCTAATCGCTGGGGGATTTTTCCATCGGTATCCGGAGGTTGGAGAATATCAAAAGAAAATTTCTTCAGCGGTTTATCAAATGTGTTTTCCGATATGAAAATCCGTGCCAGCTGGGGACAACTAGGTAACGATAAGATTCCTAACTATCAATACTATTCTACGCTTTCAACAGTGGGTTCCCCAACACTAAACGGTAATATGTTTGCCGCTTACGCCCAGGATGGTTTTGCCAATTCATCGATTAAATGGGAGGTTACCACTCAAACTGATATTGGTGTTGATTTTGCATTTTTGGAAAACAAGCTGAGTTTATCATTCGACTATTTTGACAAGGAAACATCGGACATTCTGGTTCAGGTTCCGGTGGTATCATCCTACGGGGTAGGAGTTGCGCCTTTTACCAATGCGGGTGCGGTATCCAACAAGGGTTTTGATCTGGAATTAGCCTACCGGAACAGGGACCACGAGTTTAAATATGGCATATCGGCCAACGTATCGCATGTACAGAATGAAGTAATCAGTCTGGTCAGCGGAAAAACGGAAATGTTTTCTGCAAACTATAAAAACTACGAGGTAGGCCGTATTGCGGAGGGCGAACCCATCGGTCATTTTTATGTATTAAATGCTTTGGGGATTTTCCAGAATCAGCAGGAGGTTGACAGTTATGTTTCTTCAACCGGGAACAAAATTCAGCCTTATGCACAGCCCGGAGATATTAAGTTTGAGGACCGTAACGGAGATGGCGCCATTGGTGCAGGCGATCGTTTTAATGCTGGAAACAGTTTCCCCACCTTAACCTTTTCGCTGAATCTTAATGCCGAATATAAAGGATTTGATTTCAGTATGTTAGGTATTGGAAGCCAGGGAAACAAAATCTTTAACGGTCTCACCCTGGGCGAAAAGCTGATGGTAGGAACCGATTACAATAACGGAACGCAGATCCTCGATCGCTGGACATCTACGAATACCAATACCAATATTCCGCGGGTATCGGTGAAAGACAAGAACAACAATGCTGCTTACAGTACCCTTTTCATTGAAGATGGAAGCTTTACGAGGTTAAAATATCTAACCATCGGATACACGTTTGACAACGAGATGTTCAAGGAAAAGATTACAAAACTACGGATTTACCTTACCTGTCAAAACCTATTGACATTCACAAAATACACTGGATTTGATCCGGAGGTTGGGAGCTATGGCAGCTTCAGTAACAACATTTACGGGATCGATCAGGGTATTTACCCACAGGCTAAATCCATTGTTTTTGGCATAAATCTCAGCTTTTAACCTTTAACCAAAAAAGAACGAACAATGAAAAAAATAGCATTTTTTATACTGATTGCAGCCTTAACTTCCTGTGGAAAGGATTTTCTCAAAGTTGAACCTCATTCCTTTACTGATGCGGTTTATTGGAAAACACCCGAGCAAGCCGAAGCAGCTTTGGCCGGTGTTTACAGTCCGCTGCAGGATGAAGAAGCTTTGGGTGGTGAGGAGTGGTGCAGCATGGAAGCGTTCAGTGATAATGGTTACATGAACGATAACTATGCCGATTTCATCGCGATGTCGGAGTTCAGGGCATCACAAAACACCGAAGGTGATTTGAGCATGAACAGCTACCGATCGTATTTCAAGACGGTTAAGAGGGCCAACGATGTATTGGTGAATGTTCCGGGCATGACTATAAATGAAGCGCAGAAAACAAGAATTCTGGGTGAAGCAAACTTTTTACTGGGTTTTGCCTACTTCCAGCTAGCCCGCCGTTATGGAGGATTACCACTTTATAATCAGGCTGATGCAACCTCATCACTAGTTCGCGCCACGGAAGCTGAAACCTGGGCAGAGATTGAACTTCACTTTCAGAATGCCACAGCCCAATTATCATGGACGCATGAAGCAGGCAGGCCGGGATTGGGTGCTGCATTTGGGATGTTAGCCAAGGTTTACGCGTTTGAGAAAAAATGGAGCGAAGCCAAAATGGCTGCTGAAGAGGTGATTAACTCACAAAAACATTCACTTTTCAGTAGCTATGCAGGTTTGTTTACCATTCAGAATGAAGGTGTCAGTGAATTTCTATGGCAATTGGGTGCACGATTTGGTGAATATCCCATTACCCCGATCCTCATGCTTCCGAACAATGTATGGAACGGTTTGCATCCTGAACCATCGGGAGTGGGCTGGAGGTTGGTTAGTGCAACACTCGATATCTATAAATCCTATCAGGCAGGCGACGTTCGCAAAGCTGCAACTGTTGCCAAACGGGGTGTTGATGTCATTACTTATAATGGATCTACCGATATTTTGCAAGCTCCAAATAACCAATCGGATGTAGTTTGCGTAAAATATAA
This sequence comes from uncultured Bacteroidota bacterium, assembly GCA_903919925.1. Classification (GTDB taxonomy): domain Bacteria; phylum Bacteroidota; class Bacteroidia; order Bacteroidales; family UBA12481; genus UBA12481. The sequence continues at coordinate 10,139 of CAIXKO010000277.1, forward strand.
TTCTCCTTATGCCGATGCCTATACCGATTGGGCAGCGGGATTGGATGTTCCGGTGCTACGGTATGCTGATATTTTGCTCATTCATGCAGAAGCGATTATGAATCTGAATGGTGGCGGCCCGGGCAATCGTACTGCTGGAGTTGCCGCTGCAGCTACCTCATTTAATCAGGTTCGTCAGCGCGCCGGCCTCGCTTCGATTGGTGCCCCAACTTTCAACGACCTGATGTATGAAAGAAGAATGGAACTGGCATTTGAGGGAGGCGAACGCCACTTTGATCTGGTTCGCTGGGGAATGGCCGAGCAGGTTTACAACAGCCTTGCGGCAGAAGGAACTTATAAGCCAAAACGCAATTATATTCCAACTACTCACCGCCTGCTTCCTTATCCGCAGCAGGAAATTAATAACAGTGGCGGATCGATTTTACAAAATCCGGGCTATTAATTTTGATTATTAGCTGGTATAAAGAAAGAGGCTGTTTAGCAATTAAACAGCCTCTTTTTTTATCCGGTGTGGAAGGTTAAACAGGATACCTCGATTTCTATAGGGATATGATCTTGGATTTTAGTAAATTTGTACCCAACAGGTTGAAAATGAAATGAAGAATTTAATACGATTTGATTGGGCGGTAAAAAGACTTTTGAGGAATAAAGCCAATTTTGAAATTCTCGAAGGTTTTTTATCGGAATTAATCAACGATGACGTAAAGATTGAAAGCATCCTGGAAAGCGAAAGCAATAAAGAAAATAAATATCAGAAATTCAACCGGGTTGATTTATTGGTCCAAAATAGCAAAGGCGAGCTGATCATTATCGAAATTCAAAATAATCAGGAACACGATTATTTATTACGCATTTTATTTGGAACTTCTATTTTACTGGTGAATAATATAGTTGAAGGGATGGATTATTCACAAATTAAAAAAATCATATCCGTAAATATCGTTTATTTTGATCTGGGGCATGGCGACGATTATGTTTATCACGGTACTACTGAATTTAAGGGTATTCACAAGAACGATATTTTAAAATTATCGAAAGATCAGGAGAGTTTATACCATACGGAGAAAATTTCGAAAATATATCCCGAGTATTATGTAATCAAGGTCAACCAGTTTAGCGATATAGCAAAAGACTCTTTGGATGAATGGATCTATTTTCTTAAAACAGATGAAATCAAAGACGAGTTTCAGGCTAAAGGGTTGAAAAAGGCAAAGAAGCAGCTGGATATTATGAAGCTCAGTGAAGAAGAAAGAAAAGATTATGAGAAATACATTGAGCAACAGCGCTATGAAAGAGGTTTGATTGTATCAAATTACAGAGTTGGAGAGATCAGGGGCAAAGCGGAAGGCAAAGCAGAAATTGCTAAAAAGTGTAAACAAAAAGGAATGAGCCTTGAGGAAATTGCAGATTTAACAGGGCTTACCGTTGAAGAGATCAAGGATTTGGGTTGAAGATTTTAGGGTTGAAGATTTTCAACCCCTACGGGTTCACTTCACGTGATTTGAAAAACCATCCGGCAATTTGTTTGTGTGCACCGTCACCTTCGGCTGCATATTTTCCCATCCTGTTTTCAAAACCCCGGTATTGAGCCAAAGCTGTTTTTGCATATAGCCTGATCATATTTTCTTTTCTTTTAGTATCGATGGTCCGGAAATATCCGGGCCCTGGTTCAGTTTCCGTTCTATTGCTAAAGGCCTGAAAAGATTCGAGTGCTTCACTAACAAATGCAAGCTCGTATTGAGCTTCCGGGGCCTTCATCAGGTACTTTTTCATCGATATAAGAACGGAATATGGCTGTTGCAAGGAATCGGGCAGGTTGGTTACAGCAAAATCCTTCAATGGTTTTTCGGGCATAAGGGCAGGAACCGCCGGATAGGGAGCTGAAAAATCGGCTATCCCCCACCCTCCTTCGGTTACGATTTCCACCTTTGCCTCCTCAGGCAGCTGATCATAAAAAAGATCGGCCTGGTTGCCTGAACCGGGTAATACCTTTTTGCCATTAATCTTGTAATATTTAACATTGGGACCGCCATTCCGGCAAGAGATCCAAATTTTTTTATCGCCAAACCGAATGGGTTCATTCTGGCTAAAGCGTGTAATGGAGCCTGGAATCCGGGGGCGAAGA
>CAIXKO010000278.1 GCA_903919925.1 uncultured Bacteroidota bacterium
CGATCGGGTTTGCCAAAAGGCGAAACCACTACTTCAAGCGTGATCTGTTCAGTAGCCGGTGAGCTGTTCTCAATGGTTCCAACAACTTTAACCACGTGGTTTTTTATATCGGGATAAAGTTTTATAGTTCCGATATTTACCACAGGATAAGCTTCCAAAGTTATTTTACCGACTATTCCGTTCCAGTTCGACTGCGTATGATCGGATACACTATGGGCGTTTTCGCCCACATCCACAATCATCCGGTTATCAATGCGTACCGTAAGCAAATGCTTCCCGGGCTTAATTATTTTGGTTAAATCATACCGATGCGCAGTAGCCAGGCTGTTCAATTTTCCAGCAAATTCACCATCAATCCAAACAGATGATTCCCAATGGCATCGCTCCAGATTGAGTATAATGCGCTGACCTTTCCAACCTGATGGTATTTTGATTTCCCTCTGATACCATGCGGCACCAACATAGTAGAACTCAGGTTGCAGCCAAAACGGAATTTTCACATTGCCCGGCTTGCGATATTTCTCATACTTATCAGCCGAGTACCAGGATTGGTCCACTACCTGGCCGGTCCATTTTGTTTTAATCGTAACCGGGAATCCTTTGCCATTTTCAGCCAATGAACCCGGCAAGTGTAGTGTGTCCATCGGAAATGATTCCCCAAACCATTTCTGATCAATACCTTCATCGAGCGAGTCGATACGGTATTTCCAGGTTCCGGAGAGATCGGTTTGCGGGGAGGAGGATTTACAGGAAGTGAAGATCGTTAAGAACGTTAAGAACGTAAAGAACGTTAAGAACGGGAAGAACGTTAAGAACGTGAAGAATGTGCGGGGGGGTGGAGATTTTTTCATTGGGTTGGGGTTTAATAGGCTATTTGGATGGATGCAATTTTGGTATCGACAGGTAAGGCAAATATCTGGAATTCTCCGGAATTTTTTCCATTGATGAGGTGGTTATTCACCTTTACAATCATAGTTTTTGCCAGGGTTGATCGTACTTTCAGGTTTGTTTGATGCTGGTTATGGGTTCGGTTTTCTAAAGTAAAACTGATCCGCCTGAGGTTGTTTGAAACACTAACCGGTTGCCCGGCAGCAAAGCCGTCGCGATCAAGTTCTACCGTAATCCGGTTATCCGGCAGAATCACATAAAACCTTTGTCGGAGACCATCACGCGGAACAATTTCCATTTTATTTGCTGATGATGTTAGGGTTCCTCCGTAAGCGAACCAGCCAAACAGCGAATCGCGGGTGAGGATGGTAGCAGCCATGCGAGTGGAGGCCCCGTATCCGAGATCAATTTCGCCATCATAATTCCATGGGCCACGGGGAACATCCTTTCTGATCCACGCACGGCCCCACTTTGAATTATTAAAAGTCCATCCGCTCGCCCCATCATTTTCTTTTCCCGGAAACCAAAATCCATAATTGTTTTCCGGCGTGCCTGTATTCATTAATGCCCAATGACACAGGTAGGATGCATACCCCAGCTGCAGCCAATCGCCTGGATTTTTTGCAAAATTTACCGCATAGTCCAAAATACCCCAGCCACCCATATTGGCCATATAGCTCATGGATCCCCCATCGGAACTCGATGTAAAATCGGCCCCAAGCAAGTAGTAACTCGTTTCTTGCCAGCCCCTTACTGCAAGTCCGCCCATCAGTTGCCTTTCCATGAAACTACGCGAATCGGCCCGGTTAACTGTTGGATGGGAGTACCATTTCTGTTTATTTCTGTCAAACCAGAGATTAGTATCGGGTTTCATATCAGTGAGCGCTCCGTATTTAGCCAATGCATACGACGACTCAAAAGCAGTGCGGTCCAAACTATACTCGCTGCGGAACGGATATTTATCATCGTAAACAAAATATTTTACCTTTTTCTCCCACTCTGATCTTAAAAACGATGCCGATTGAAACAGCTTGCTGTTTTTATCCCGGGCCAGCGCTTCCATTTCATTGATCAGCTCAGGGATAACCAGTTCGTTGTAGCATCCCCATTTGTAGGTTTCATACCATGGAAGTATCTCATAAGGATAAGTAAAATAGGCCTTTGCCGTTTCGTAAGCTCGCTCGAGGTACTCGCTGGCGGTGAGGTAATGAACCATTTCCGGATACATTTTCGCGATTTGATACAGGTGCCAGTATAGCATGATGATGTGCGGATAATCATAGGAGCGCCACACATTCATTTTGTCGAGGTTCCGGTTTTTAATCCCTGCACGTAAAACGGGATCTCGATTGACCATCCAGTTTGGGGTTCCGTAAATGCCATAAGGATAGGGTGTTTCCAGATCGGTTCGCTGCAATTTCCCCCATACAAAGTTTTTAGCATAGTACTCAATGGATTCAATCTCTTGCTGATCCGGATAGACCACG
>CAIXKO010000279.1 GCA_903919925.1 uncultured Bacteroidota bacterium
CATGGGATGTGTTACCATGACCTACAATGCCCCCCTTAAAAAATACCTGATGTGTGTAACTGACGGCGGCAATACCTGCGCAAAAATGCATACCTATATCCTTGAATCCAATGAGATTACAGGTCCATGGAAACTGGTCACTTACCTAAAGGACTTTGGCGAACAGGCTTATTTTGTGAACATGCCTTCAAAATTCATCAGTTCGGACGGACGCACCGCATGGTTGTGGTATTCTGCTAACTTCGCAAAAAGTACAAACGGTATGCATATTAAGGAAAATCCGCCCGGGAGCCATTACGGTTTGGTGATGCAGAAAATCTCCCTCAATAAGTGACTTTCAGAAAATGAGCAGCCTAATCAGAATCACAAAAGAAAAAACCATCAGTAATGACTAAAAAATCACATACACCGCAGGATGCCCTTTCACGGCGTCACTTCTTGTATTCCACCGGCATAGCTACGGCAGCTATTGGCCTTAGCCCACTAACAAGCCTGGCCGCACCGGTGCTTAACAATGCTGCCCGGGCTGGCTCACAGGGGAGATTGTGCCTTTGGTCTGATCGTCCGGCAGAAACATGGATGACTGAAGCTTTTCCGATCGGCAACGGACCCATGGGGGCAATGCTGTTTGGCGGCACCACCACCGAGCGGATACAGTTCAATGAAATCAGTCTCTGGGCCGGCGATCGCATGGCCGTTGAGGGTCTCGGCGATGAAGGTCAAAACATGGGGTCCTATCAGGCGTTTGGTGACCTATTCATCCATCTGGGCCATGATTTCACCAAAGTGACCCTTTATCGGCAGGAGCTCGATATTGATCGAGCCATTCATCAGGTAACTTACGAATACAATGGGGTGCAATATAAACGGATAGCATTTGCCAGCCATCCTGACGGAGTTATTGTGATCCAGCTGACTGCCAACAAGCCTGCCGCCTATACCGGCCATGTTCAGCTTGCGGATATGCATCAGGCCCGGATTGCCGCCGTCGGAAAAAGACTCAGCTCGGTGGGCAAGCTGGAGAACGGTTTTGAATATGAAGCCCAATTGCTTGTACTGAATGAAAATGGCACCCTCGAGGTGAAAGAGGATGCGGTATTGGCAAAAAACTCATGGGATATTGTTGTGCCTGCCACTAGTTTGGCATTCGATAAATGCGATAGTCTGACCCTGATACTCGGGGCAGGCACCAACTTTCTCCAGGACCACACCAAACAGTGGCTGGGCGAGCATCCGCATAAAGATGTAACCGGGCGGGTGAATACCGCCGCAGGGCAGACAGTGAAGACGTTACAGGCGCGTCACGTGGAAGATTATCAATCCCTCTTTCACCGTTTTTCCATCGATGTGGGAACCACTGCACCCGATCTGCTAGCCAGGACCACATTGGCAAGGTTGGAAGCCTATGCAAAAAACACAACACCTGATCCAAATCTCGAAGCCTTGTTCTGTCAGTTTGGCCGATATCTTCTGATCAGTAGCTCACGTCCGGGATCCTTGCCAGCCAATCTCCAGGGCGTCTGGAACGATAGCAACGAACCTGCCTGGGCTTGCGACTACCACTCGAACATCAATCTGGAGATGAACTACTGGCCAGCCGAACCTTCCAACCTCGCCGAATGTCATCAGCCATTCATCAACTACGTCAGGAGTATCCGTGAGGTCAGCGCAAAGAACACCCAAAGAAGCTACGGCAAGGTCAGGGGCTGGACCGTCCAGACGATGAACAACGCATGCGGCGTATCGTATTGGAAATGGAATCCGCCGGGCAGTGCCTGGTATGCGCAGCATCTTTGGGAACATTTTGCCTTTGGCCGGGATCAGGAGTATCTCCGCGATATTGCCTATCCCGTTCTTAAGGAAGTCTGCGAGTTTTGGGATGACCACCTGAAACGGCGGCCGGATGGCACTCTTGTCACTCCCGATGGCTGGTCGCCCGAGCATGGCCCCGCTGAAGAAGGCGTGACTTACGATCAGGAGATCATATATGACCTTTTCACCAACACGATTGAAGCAGCAGATGTGCTGGGTCATGACAAGGAATTCCGCGATCATATCTTCGGCCTGCGCGATAAGCTGCTCAAGCCTAAGATCGGGCGTTGGGGACAGTTGCAGGAGTGGGAAGCCGACAAGGACGATCCCAAAGATGACCATCGTCACGTTTCCCATCTGTTTGCCTTGTATCCCGGCCGGCAAATCACCAGAGCAAACACGCCGGAACTTGCCGAAGCCGCAAAGGTTTCCTTGCAAGCCCGTGGCGATAAAAGCACCGGCTGGAGCCGTGCCTGGAAAATCAATTTCTGGGCCAGACTGTGGGACGGCGATCACGCCTACACCATGCTGCAAAGCTTGCTGAACGTAGTCCACGGAACGAAAACTATTTACGGTGATAGCGGCGCCGGTGTTTATCCGAACCTGTTTGACTCCCATCCACCGTTCCAGATTGATGGCAATTTTGGTGCGACAGCCGGAATCTGCGAGATGCTGGTGCAAAGCCACACTGGCCGGATCCACCTGCTGCCTGCCCTGCCTAAGGCGTGGCCCACCGGTAAGGTCTCAGGCATTTGCGCGCGCGGCGGATTTGAGGTTGATCTGGTTTGGGACAACGGCCGCCTTACTAAGGCCGTGATCCATTCCAGAGCAGGCCTCCCCTGCCAGGTATTTTATGGCCACAAGAGCTGGGCATTGGACACCTCAGCTGGAAAGTCATACCCCCTCAAGCTTAACTAATCCATAACCAGATAAACATAAACTGAGGATCCAATGGGCAATCACAAACCAGCGAATATTAAACAATTTTGACCTTGGGCACGGTCATTCAATGGCTGTTTTTGCTCTTTTTAAGGGAAAGGAAAGCTAAAACGGATGTTTCTTTTTTTGCCTGATGGGAGTCTCCTCTGCTAATGATGGCTGTGCGAAAGATTTCGCTTAATGACCTGTCAGAAAAAGTAGATTTAACTTTTCCAATCTTTCTATTTTAAAGACAGGAAAAGCCAAAGCAATCCGGTTTACTACACTGGAAGCCATTTGTAAAGCATTAGATTGTCAGCCGGGTGACATTCTGGAATACAAATGGGGCAAATAAAATTAGGCCAGGAACAGGAGTTTCTTCCAACAGGTAAAACACTGAACTTTAAAGTCACCGTCAACCCGTTTAACAGAACCCTTAACAACAGGTTGCCATCGATTCAACTCCATTTTCTCCAAAATCTTACAACTTCCCCATAAATTTTAGCCACTTGTCCTTTGGATATCAGGGAAGTGTTTAACTTTATAATATGATGACCAATAAAAACTATGTATTATAGCCAATGTTAAAAAAGCTCTGCCAAAAAAACTTTAATCGCTAAAAGGAATAGGATTATGAATGATCAGGACAAATCCAAAGAAGAACTCATCAACGAGTTACAGGCGAGCGTAGAACGGTACCGCAATTTGTTAGGTAATCTTGGAGCTGGAATAGTTGTCCATGCTCCGGATACATCCATTGTATTGAATAACCAAAGGGCATCCGA
>CAIXKO010000280.1 GCA_903919925.1 uncultured Bacteroidota bacterium
CCTGCTACAGTCTACCTGTGTAATCATACTGATATCCATTGGCTTGCTCATTGTAGGTTTGCAATTTAGCCATGCGGTAACCATTGCATTGATTGCCGGGGTGCTAAATGTTATACCCTATGTTGGGCCGTTTATTGGCAGCCTGATGGCAGTAGCCATCGGCACGGCAGTTAGCATGCCTATGGATGTTGCCACCGGGTTGGTACCCAGGATCATCTATATCCTGATTGTGATGGAAACAACTAAAGTTATTGATAACGTGATTTTTCAGCCCCAGATATTCTCTCGCTCGGTAAAGGCGCATCCGCTGGAAATATTTCTCGTAATCCTCATCGCTGCCACCATCGGCGGGGTATTGGGCATGCTTATCGCCATACCCACCTACACCGTGCTGCGGGTAATTGGTAAGGAGTTTTTCACCCAAAGCAAGTTGGTACAGCGGATTACCACGGGGATTTAAAAAGCGTACGGACACCTGGTTTATACCTATTATAAATAGCAGTATGAAGTTTAAGATTTTGGTTGTAGATGATGATTCCGACATTTTGGTGGCGATGGGACATTTACTAAAATCAAATAATTTCTTTGTCAGAACCGCCACTAACGGAGCTGACTGTATGAAGGCGATCGGTGAAGTTAAGCCCGATCTCCTTTTGCTCGATGTGGTTCTTCCTGACATCAACGGTGTTGATCTTTGCAGGGAAATCAAGCAGAATCCGCTGTTTTCCTCGATTCATATATTACTACTTTCCGGAACGCGGAATCAGTCAGAAAACATTGTGGACGGGTTGGAAACCGGTGCTGATGGTTATATTCTAAAACCTGTTTTAAACAAGGAATTGCTGGCAAGGGTTAATGCAGCGATCAGAATTATTGAGGCAGAAATTGAATTAAAAGAAAGTGAAGAAAAGTTCCGGAGTCTTTTTGAAAACTCTACTATTGGCATGTCGCTAACGAGTCCGTAGGGTAAAATCAGGGTAAATCAGGCTTTTTGCGAGATGGTTGGATACACCAAAGCGGAATTGGATGAGAAAAACTGGCAGGAGCTTACTCATCCTGACGATTTACCACACGATGAGCAGGTACTTCGCAGTATTCTTGAAAATAAAATCCAATCTGACCGATGGGAAAAACGGTACATTCATAAAAAAGAGAGCATCGTTTGGGCAGATGTCAGCACACGATTGGAAAAAGATTCGAACGGGACACCACTTTACCTCATCACCAGTATTGTCGACATTTCCGATCGAAAACAATCGGAGATCCGCCTCCGCCGCCTTAACCGGACCTATTGTCTGGTAAGTGCAATTAACAAAACCATTGTGAGGGTTCAACATCCGCAAGATCTGTTTGAAGCCGTTTGCAAGGTTGCGATAGACGAGGGTGGCTTTGTTATGGCCTGGATCGGGTTGCTTGATGCTGACAATAAACTGGTCAATGTAGTTGCGCATGCGGGTATGACCGGAAGTTATCTGGAATCTCTTCATATCACGCTGAATGATGGCGAATACGGTAGGGGACCAACTGCTACCGCCATTAAGACTTCCAGGTATGTTGTGGCCAACGATATCGGAACGGATTCCCTGATGGCTCCCTGGCGTGAGGATGCGCTGGGAATGGGATACCGCTCCTCAGCAGCATTTCCATTGACAGCAGATGGAAAAGTTTGCGGATCCTTTAATCTCTATTCGGCTGAAAAAAACTTTTTCGATGGAGAAGAACTGAATCTGATCGATGACCTGGCAGCAAATATCTCTTTTGCGATGGAATTTTTTGAAAAAGAAAAACATCGGGTTCAAGCGGAGACTGCGATGAGGGAAAGTGAGGAAAAGTTCCGGCTTTCATTCATGAACAACCTGGATGTTTGTTATATAGGAACGGTTGATGAGGGGATTATTATCGAGGTCAATGATGTTTTTGAAAAGGTTTTTGGCTATAGCAGGGATGAGGCAATTGGCAAAACCACTCTCGGGCTTAACCTCTATGCTAATTC
>CAIXKO010000281.1 GCA_903919925.1 uncultured Bacteroidota bacterium
CACTTTTTTCCCCAATCGCGAATATTTGTGCGGTTCCATGAATTATTTTGAAGGTTTTAAAATTACGAAAGTTTTTGCTTTCCGTCACCGTGGCATGGCAAAAGAGAGGAAGAAGTCTTTTCAAATGAATTGTTTTATTTATCTTTCCTGTCATACAGAATGGTTTCAATTTTTGCATAAATGAACATACCAGTAGTTGATTGGTTGCTGGGCGGAGATCCATGGACTGAGTACCGGACCCGCCTGGATTTGCTGGATGAAACATCCGATTCACCCGAGGTTCAGTTAGCCAGGCAGAGGATGATCAATCATCCGGGAGTAAAAACCATGATGAATGACCTGTGTGACTGGCCTGGACCGGTGGTGAACAGTCATAAAAGCGCCGGACAATTTTTTCATCTTTTACCATTTTTAGCTGACCTGGGAATCACCCAATATGATGCGCCTCTTCAGGAAGTGATCAGTAAAATACTCACACTTGACTCAGATGAAGGGCCATTCGGGGTAATTATGAATATCCCGGAACACTTTGGCGGTACCGGAGCCGACTCTCCCGCCTGGGCCCTTTGCGATTCTCCCCGTACCGTTTATGCTTTGGCAAAACTGGGGCTAAAAGATCATTTTAAGGTATTGAAAGCTCGCGATTACCTCATGGGTTTAGTTCGTCACAATGGATTTCCCTGCGCGGTTTCCAAAGAGCTGGGCAAATTCAGGGGACCGGGTAAAAAGGATGATCCCTGCCCGTATGCAACACTTATCATGCTGAATTTAATGAGTTTATATGATGATCTCAGAAATTCGGAAATGGCACGGGATTCAATTGAATCCATTTTATATATATGGGAAAACAGCTTAACCCGGCACCCCTATATGTTTTTTATGGGAACAGATTTCCGTAAACTCAAAGCCCCGCTTATCTGGTTCGATATCCTGCATGTTGCCGATACATTATCTAAATTCTCCTTTGCCATTCACGATAGCCGGTACATTCAGATGCTGGACGTTATAAAATCGAAAGCTAATACGGATGGGAAATTTATGTCCGAATCGGTTTGGAAAGCCTGGAGCAACTGGGAATTCGGCCAAAAGAAGGAACCCTCCGCCTGGCTAACTTTTCTCATTCTGAGGATTATCAGGCGCTCCAATCGTTAAGTCTATCTTTCTTCTCGTTTCTTCACGTTCTTGACGTTCTTTACGTTCTTGACGTTCTTCACGTTCTTCACCCTCTTCACGTTCTTCACGATTAGAAGAAGACACGCAATTATGCGTCTCTACGCAATTTTATTTTTTTTATCTTTCGCCTAAATTATTTACCAGACTAAACCTATATGGCAACAACAGCTACAGTACCGGCAGGTGGACAAAAAAACTCTTATGCAACATCTATCACTATTATCGGGGCATTGTTTTTCATTTTTGGATTTGTAACATGGCTCAATGCAACTCTGATTCCATTCTTGAAAATCGCTTGCGAACTAACTGATTTTCAAGCCTATTTCGTAACTTTTGCTTTCTACATTTCCTATTTCTTTTTAGCTATTCCATCGTCCTGGATATTACATAAAACAGGATTCAAAAACGGTATGGCGCTCGGTTTGTTCGTGATGGCCATCGGAAGTTTAGTTTTCATACCAGCCGGACAAACCCGTTCCTTTGGTTTGTTCTTAACCGGTTTGTTTATTCAGGGTGCCGGTCTTTCACTGCTGCAAACTGCATCTAATCCTTATGTAACTATTTTGGGTCCTATCGAGAGTGCTGCCAAACGGATCAGTATCATGGGAATCTGCAATAAAACCGCCGGGATTCTAAGTCCGTTGATTCTGGGATTCATTATTTTGGAAGGAGCGGATGACAAAGTGGCCCAGCTGGCAACCATGACTGACCTGAATGAAAAAGCAGCCATTCTGAATGATATGGCAGGCCGGGTAATTGTTCCCTATATCATTATGGCTGTGGTACTGGTTATCCTGGCCTTTTTGGTCAAGCAGTCACCCTTACAAAATATTGATACCGATAAGGATGATCAGCATGTGAATGAAGGTGTTGTACATAAGAAATATGTTCTGCAGTATCCGTTCTTTTCTTTAGGTTTGATCACGCTTTTCCTGTACACCGGATGTGAGGTTATTGCGGCCGATACGGTGATTAATTATGCAAAATCTGCCGGATATCCACTGGTTAACGCTAAGTTCTTTGCATCGCTCACCATGTTTGCTATGGTGGTCGGATATATTTTGGGGATCATTTTAATTCCGAAAACACTATCGCAAGCAAAAGCATTGGGTATTTCAGCCATTATGGGTGTTGTACTGGGGTTATCCGCCGTACTGATTAAAGGTAACGTTTCTGTTTACCTGATCGCATTTTTAGGATTTGCCAATGCCATTATGTGGCCAGCAATCTGGCCTTTGGCTTTGGAAGGCCTGGGTAAATTCACCAAAATTGCTTCGGCTTTGCTGGTGATGTGTATTGCAGGTTGTGCTACCCTTCCATTATTATATGGTAAGCTAGCCGATGTTTTAGGCGATCGTCAGCAAGCATACTGGATCATCATACCATGTTATCTGTTTATCGCATACTATGCTTTCGCTGGTCACAAGATCGGCCGGATGAAGAAAGCCTAGCCATGCATAAAACTAAACCGGCTTAAAAGGGATGCTGAAATAGAACTGAGTTCCCTTACCAATTTCCGATTTTAACCAGATCCGGCCTCCAAGCAGTTCGACGTATGCTTTTGAGATTGGCAGACCGAGCCCGTTGCCACCGTAGTGCCTCGACATAGAGTCGTCGGCCTGCTGGAAACGGGCAAATATGGTTTCAAATTTCTCAGGAGGAATTCCGATGCCATTATCTTTGACAAAAAATTCTAGTTCTGCATTTCGAATGGTATAACCAAAAAGGATCTTGCCTGAATGACTGAACTTTACAGCATTATTTAACAAGTTCAATAGAATCTGTTTTAACTTTTCGTGGTCCGAAAGAATCATGGAATGATCATCCTGAAGAGCAACATCTAACAAAAGATCAATTGGTTTTATGCCTATTTCTTTCTTGGTTTGAGTAAAGATATCATGAAGTAAACCATTCAAATGGGTGCGTTCTTCGGCTATAGCTATTTGTCCCGATTCTATCGTTGATATACTGATCAGATCAGAAATTATTCCCAGCAAACGATAACTGCTGTCGTGGATTATCCCCGTAAATTCGATCCGTTCCTGCTCCGATATTCTAGAATCAGTTATCAATTCAGAAAATCCGATAATCGCGTTCATCGGTGTGCGGATCTCATGTGAAATATTATTTAGGAAAGCGGTCTTTAACCGGTCGCTTTCTTCTGCCCTGTTCTTGGCAAGGGTTAACTCCTGCTCCACTTTAATTCTCCCGGCAATCTCTGCCTCCAGATTTTTCTTCTGGATAAAGGAATCACTCATCAATTTGGCAAGATAACCAAACTCCGATTGCTCCTTTAACAAGCCACTGATGGGTCCGGGGTCATCGGTTACCAGACTCGAGATAAGATATCGGAGAGGTCTGTTAATCACACGGATTAAAACCAGTGAAACACCAATCAAGGATATAATCAGAATCACCGCAAGCAGAATGAGAATGTGGTTTGAACGGCTTTCAAAATCCTTCGCAATGCCCATCGTCCCGGTTGACATCAATATTGATTGGAGTTCGCCACCCCAGCCATTCAACGCTTTATAATTAACATAACTGTACTCTTTTGGGATAATCGAATCAGAAGGAAGCAAAGCAATTTCCTGATTTAAGAAGGAAACTTTTGTGCCAGTAAAGGCCTCAATTTCACCTATATAATGATCCGTCCAAATTCGGCCAACAAAGAAATAGCCTTGTGGTTCAGTTAGACGATCCGGATCGGATACCGGGTGAATGGAACCACCGCTGACCTCCATCAAACCCGCTTTGATCTTTATATAAAAATGATAAAGGTATCCGGTTTGGACAAGCTTTTTCAATTGGTCAACCGGTAATGGAAGTGTATTCATTTCATCGCTTTTAGCAGGATTTGCTGAGTATAGAAGCGAGAAATCCGTTTTGTAAACCCAGGCATGCTGAAGATTGAAAGTTGGCAATGAAACCGTGATATTATCCTGGGCCCATACGGGATCCCCTGTTTTGGTAAAATTGACCATTTCATCCCAAAAGGTATAATCGTATGCGAAATCCTTTAAACTTTTTGATACAAATTCGATTACCCTGTTCAGGGAAATGGAGCTTTCGGATTTCTCCTTATCAAGCATCGATTTAATGCGCAGGCTTTCAACCTGCCGCGAAAAAATAATCCCGGCAAACATCCCAATACCTATGAACGCAATGAGTAAAATTATACGGTTTTGAATGCTCCTGATCATAACCTTATTTTTATGATTAGCTATAATACCTACTGGCAAAACACCAGTTTGATAGTACCAAGATACAAAAAATGTTGATAAACATGCAAAAGATGGCGAAACCAAAAGGTTTGCCAGATGCTTTCCAATTTTACATCTCTCCTGCCCGGATAAAAAAAACGAATTATCTTTGGACTGCCGGATGTGCAGGTGAATCTGGTCTGAAAAAGCTTTTGTTTCACTGAGCAGGTAAACATGGCTATCGAAGTGCAATTTAATATTCCGATAAGAAATGACACAGCAAATGGAACAATCAAAACAATCGCAATCATCTAATTTTCCGGGGTTAAGAAACCGGATATGCGTTATTACAGGCGGTGCAGGAATTATCGGACGATCAATCTGTGAGAGTCTTGCTTTATCAGGCATAAAAACTGCGATACTTGATATAAACCCGGAGGCCGCTGCCATTTTGGCCACCAAATTGCAAAAGGAATATGGCACCAAATGCATCGGGATTACGGCTAATGTTCTTGACAGGACATCGCTCATTAAGGCCAGAACTGTTGTTGAATCAGAGCTTGGTCCTATTGACTTTTTGATTAATGGAGCTGGTGGAAATTCACCAAAAGCAACAACTGGTGCTGAAATGTACCGGAATAATCCTGACTCGCCCAGTACCATTTTTGATTTGGATCCATCCGGTTTTCAGTCCGTTTTTGATTTGAACTTCACCGGAACTTTGCTGCCCAGTCAGGTGTTTGGTGAAGCAATGGCAAAACAGGGCAAAGGAGTGATCCTTAATATAAGTTCCATGAATTCCTTTCGTCCGCTAACTAAAATTCCGGCTTATTCGGCTGCAAAAGCCTCAGTCAATAATTTTACGCAATGGCTGGCTGTTCATCTGGCCCAATCCGGTGTGCGTGTAAACGCCATAGCGCCCGGTTTTTTCCTCACCGATCAAAATCGCTTTCTTTTGACCGAAAAAGAAACTGGCGAACCTACCCCCAGGGGCAGAAAAATTATTGCCAATACCCCAATGGGGAAGTACGGCAATCCTGAACACCTTCAGGGTGCAGTACTTTTCCTGCTTTCGGATTTATCGGAATTCATTACCGGCGTAATATTGCCGGTTGACGGAGGCTATTCTGCCTTTGGAGGAGTTTGAAAAATACAGACTGACAACAATTAACGCATAGATTCAAAAAATGAAAAATGTAATCATCGCCCAATCTGGCGGCCCTTCATCAGTGATTAATAACACATTGAGAGGAATCATTGAAACATGCAAATATTTCCCCGATAAATTTGGAACCATCTACGGTGGGTGGCACGGAATTGAGGGAGTTCTTCGGGAGGAATTGTTAAACCTCTCAGATCAGTCTGAGCAGGAGATCTCTCTATTGCGAACCACACCGGCTGCCGGAAGCATCGGAACCTGCCGGTATAAGTTAAAAGATAAACAGCAAAAGGATTTTCAGCGTATCCTGGAGGTTTTCAGGGCTCATAATGTAGGCTATTTCTTTTACATCGGAGGAAACGATTCTCAACATACGGCCTTTAAAGTCAGCGAAATGGCCAGAACAGGTGGTCTCGATCTGATTGCTGTAGGGGTACCAAAAACAATTGATAACGATGTTGGGGACAGCGAATTCCAGTTAATTGATCACACTCCCGGATACGGGAGCGTTGCCCGGTACTGGGCATATGCCATACAAGCTGCAAACGAAGAAAATCATGGATCATCTCCTGCAGATCCGGTTCTGGTACTTCAGGCGATGGGCCGCAAAATCGGATATATACCAGCCGCGGCACGGCTCGGGGACCCCAACCGGGAGATGCCGCTCCAGATTTATATGTCGGAATCCGGGGTCAGCGCTGAGGAAATGGCCGATAAAGTAAATGACCAGCTGAAAGTTGATGGCCGATGCATTGTGGTTGTCAGTGAAGGTTTTGAATTGGAAAGATCTGACAAGAGCCTTCTCCAGAGTACGATCCAGCACGTAAAAGATTCCTTTGGCCATGTTGAATACGGTGCAGCAAAAGAAGCTGCTTACCAACAAGTGGTTAACTACCTGAATGAAGTAGGATTAAAAGCCCGGGGAACCGCCCGTGGACAGGTGCCGGGTACCGATCAGCGGCACGCCATGATTTATGCATCAACCATTGATCTGGATGAGGCCTATAAAGTTGGGCAAAAAGCAGTAGATATCGCTTTAAATGATGGTAACGGTTGGATGTCAACCATTTTACGTGACCCTGGCCCAATCTACCACGTTAGATTCGATAAAGTACCTTTGGAAAAAGTGGCGCTTTCTGAACGGACTTTCCCTGAAAAATGGATCGCTCCAAACCGCATCGATGTTACTGACGATTTTATCAGATATGCAGAACCACTTATAGGGCCCGACTGGCCTTCGATCCCGCTGGTAAATGGTCTTCAAAGATTTACGAAATTCAAACCCCTGTTTGCAGCAAAGAAACTCGATCCATATCAACCTGAAGCAGAGTAGATTCTTTTCAAAAAACACAAAACAAATGACTAACCAGGATATTTTACTCAACCTCCGTCCGGATCGTAATTATTTCGTTGGCATTGATTCCGATGGATGCGCGTTTGACACCATGGAGATCAAGCAAAAAGAGTGTTTCTGTCCAAATTTCATCAAATTCTGGGGATTGCAACCTGTGGCAACTGCCGCCCGGCAAACCTGGGAATTTGTCAATCTCTATTCAAAACACCGCGGCACTAATCGCTTCTTGGCAGTAATAGAGACTTTTAAGCTCCTCTCGGAACGAAAAGAGGTAAAAGACAGGAATTTTATTATTCCGGATATTTCTGCTTTGCTGGAATGGACCCGCAACGAAACCCGATTAGGAAATCCTGCCCTTGCCGCCTATGCTGCCGAGGTAAATGACCCCGAAATTGACCGTGTACTTGCCTGGTCGAAAAAAGTGAATGAAGATATCAGTCAGATTGTTTTTGGAATTCCTCCATTTCCTTTTGTAAAAGAAAGCTTGGAGCGTCTTAAAGATCATGCTGATATGATGGTTGTTTCACAAACTCCCGGTGAAGCGCTCAAGCGGGAATGGGAAGAGCATGACATCGATCGGTATACGAAAATCATCGCCGGACAGGAATTCGGAACCAAATCGGAACATTTAAAGTTTGCAGCCAAGGGTAAATATCCGGATACTCACATCCTGATGATTGGGGATGCACCGGGCGACCTGAAAGCCGCACGCTGCAACGGGGTGCTGTTTTATCCGATTAACCCCGGAAGTGAGGAAATTTCATGGGAACGTTTTTTCAAGTTTGGCATCAATAGATTTCTGACACAGAAATATTTTGGGGATTATCAGGACAAACTGATTGCTGATTTCGAGAAACTTTTGCCTGAAAAACCCCATTGGGCTTAAATAATGATATTATATTCATCAGGTTCAGAGCAGCACAACCTCACCGGTGAAGATTTGAATCGTGGATTGAGGGAAGCATTCGATAAGCTAGGTGTTCGGAAAAAGATTCTGATTATTCCTCCCGACATCACCCGTTTCCATTCCCGTGCCGGGGAGATTACCCGTATGTCGTATGATTATTTTGGCCACCGGGTAACCGATATTTTACCTGCCCTGGGTACTCATAAACCCATGAATCCCGATGAGTTGGACACCATGTTTCCAGGGGTTCCGCATCACCTTTTCCGTATTCACGACTGGCGAAATGATATTGTGCAAATCGGAGAGGTTCCGGGAGAATTTATTTCTTCTATTTCTGATGGAGCGCTTAACTACAGCTGGCCCGTTGAGATAAACAAAATGGTTTGGGAAGGCGGGCACGACCTCATTATTTCACCGGGCCAGGTTGTTCCGCATGAGGTGATCGGGATGGCCAATTACAACAAGAATTTGCTGATCGGCTGCGGAGGAGCCGAAAGTATTAATAAAAGCCATTTTCTTGGAGCCGTTTATGGGATGGAGCGCATTATGGGCGTTGCCCACAATCCCGTTCGCCAGGTGCTCAATTACGCATCCAACCATTTTCTAAGTCAATTGCCCGTCCTTTATGTACTCACGGTTCTGTCAGCTGCTCCAAAAAGCGGATCAGGAATGCTCACCCGCGGTCTTTTTATTGGCACAACTATCGATGTTTTCGAGGCCGCAGCAGAGCTTTCCCGGAAAGTAAATATTTCTCATTTGGATCATCCTCTTCAAAAGGTGGTGGTTCATCTTGACAAGCGGGAGTACCGAAGCACCTGGCTGGGCAACAAATCGATTTACCGCACCCGAATGGCAATTGCCGACGGTGGTGAACTGATTGTACTAGCCCCTGGAGTAAAGGAGTTCGGCGAAGATCCGGAAATCGACCGTCTTATCAGAAAGTATGGATACCACGGAACCCCCGCTACCCTAAATGCTGTTAAGCAAAATACTGACCTTCAACACAATCTGAGTGCAGCAGCTCACCTCATTCATGGAAGCAGCGAGGGTAGGTTCCGGATAACTTATTGCCCCGGTCACCTTTCCCGTCAGGAAATCGAAAATGCAGGTTTTTCTTTTGGTGATCTCGAATCATTGACCAGGCA
This sequence comes from uncultured Bacteroidota bacterium, assembly GCA_903919925.1. Lineage (GTDB taxonomy): Bacteria > Bacteroidota > Bacteroidia > Bacteroidales > UBA12481 > UBA12481. The sequence goes on from CAIXKO010000281.1 coordinate 8,942, forward strand.
GTATAACGCTGAATACTTGCAAGATGGGTATAACCGGACCGATTCCGGAGATGAGTTTTACTTTATCAGCAATCCGGCAACGGGTTTATGGAACTGTCAATAGCAGCTTTTTGTACCTTTGTGAATCTTTATGAAAATCGTTGCCGACAACAAAATTCCTTTCCTCAATGGGGTGTTTGAACCTCATGCTGAGGTTGTTTACCTTCCCGGTGGAGAAATTGCCCGTGAGCACATCAAAGATGCGGATTGCCTTCTGGTTCGAACCCGTACCCGCTGCAACCACGAATTACTGCAAGGTAGTCGTATTCAGTTTATAGGTACCGCCACCATCGGCTTTGATCATATTGATACCCAATGGTGCAATGAAAACAATATTGTCTGGACCAACGCACCAGGCTGCAATTCAGGTTCGGTGGCACAATATATTACTTCCGTATTGATCGAAATGGCTCATCGGGAAAGCTTTGATCTTAGGAATAAAACCTTGGGCATCATTGGAGTGGGCCACGTTGGGAAAAAAGTGGAATCACGGGCCCGCCAGCTTGGAATGAAAGTAATCCTCAACGATCCTCCTCGTGAAAGAACCGAAGGATCATCGGCTTTTACCGCACTGGATGAGCTTTTGAGAAACTCGGATATCATCACCATCCACGTTCCTTTGAATCGCCAGGGTACCGATAAAACTGCCAACCTCGTTAACCAGACTTTCCTCGAGGTATTGAAACCCGGTGCGATCCTTATCAACAGCTCAAGAGGCGAAGTCCTGAACGAGGATATCCTCCTCAATTGGATTCAAAGCCCTCCAACCACCTCCCACCCGTCACTTGTCACTCGTCACTTGTCACTCATCCTCGATGTTTGGCAAAACGAGCCTCACATAAATCAGGAGTTACTCGGTTTGGCAGCTATTGCCACCCCGCACATTGCAGGTTATTCTGTTGATGGAAAATACAATGCCACCAAAAAGATGGTTGAAGCAGTATCAAAATTCTTCAAACTGAGCATGGTTTCATTTCCACCTCTTTCAAGAGGAGGAATCCTAGTAAAACCTAACGGAACCCCGGCTACTTATGACATCATGGCGGATGATCGCCGATTACGGGAATCACCTGAAACATTTGAACAACAGCGTAATAATTATCCACCGCGTTGGGAATTCACCGATGCGGAATAATCAGGACAGAAATAATTTTCAGATTAATTTTTAAAGAACTCTTTCAATATGAATCCTACAAACAACATTGGCCTTATCGGGCTAGCGGTAATGGGTGAAAACCTGGTACTAAATATGGCAAACCATGGGTTTAGAGTTAGTGTTTTTAATCGCACACCCGAGCGAACCAAAAAGTTTTTGGCAGGAGGAGCCTCTGGCAAATCCATTGAAGGATTCCATAGCATAGAAGAATTCGTTCATTCTTTGGAGCGTCCGCGGAAAGTAATGATGATGGTGAAAGCCGGCAAGCCTGTTGATGACCTGATTGACCAGCTTATTCCTCTTCTGGAGCCTGGCGATGTGATCATTGATGGTGGAAACAGCCATTATCCTGATACCACGAGGCGCACCGCCTATATCGAAAGTCAGGGCTTGTTATTTATAGGCACAGGTGTTTCCGGTGGTGAGGAAGGAGCTTTGAAAGGTCCATCCATCATGCCCGGAGGATCAAAAGCTGCCTGGCCCCTGGTTCAGCCCATCTTTCAAACTATCGCCGCAAAAGTAGAAGGCGGAGTGCCTTGCTGCGAGTGGGTAGGTGAAAATGGTGCTGGTCATTTCGTTAAAATGGTCCATAACGGTATCGAATATGGAGATATGCAGCTGATTTGCGAAGTTTATCAGATCATGAAGGACCGTATGGGCATGTCGGCCGATGAAATGTCGCAAGTGTTTGCTGAATGGAACAAGGGCGATCTCAATAGCTATCTAATTGAAATTACGGCAGATATCCTGAAATTTAAGGACTCAGATGGGCTGCCACTTGCCGATAAAATCCTCGATGCTGCGGGCCAAAAGGGAACCGGCCAATGGACCGGCAAAGCTGCACTCGAACTGGGTGTTCCGCTCACCCTGATCACCGAATCAGTATTTTCCCGAAGTCTTTCGGCTATGAAAAACGAACGTGTTGCCGCCTCAAAAGCTTATACGGGAAATGAACTCCACGCACCCATAACCAACGCTGGCACCGGAGAAGAGCCAGGGATGATTTTATCCGCCAAACTCGAAGATCTCCGGCTTGCATTGTTTGCATCCAAAATCATTTCATACGCACAGGGATACATGCTCATGCAGGCAGCAGCTAAGGAATATGGATGGAACCTCAATTATGGAGGAATCGCCCTGATGTGGAGAGGCGGTTGCATCATCCGCTCGGCCTTTTTGGGCAAAATAAAAGAGGCATTCGATAAAAATCCTGACCTCGCCAATCTGTTAATGGATACTTTCTTTAAGGAACAAATAGAAAAATCTCAGAAAGCCTGGCGTTTAGTCATTTCAGATGCCGTATTAAATGGAGTTCCCGTTCCTGCCTTGTCGGCGGCATTATCCTTTTTCGACGGATACCGGTCTGAGCGTTTGCCTGCCAATCTTTTGCAGGCTCAGCGTGATTATTTTGGAGCCCATACATTTGAACGGACCGATAAGCCCAGGGGAGAATTCTTTCATAACCAATGGTATTGATCAAATCCGGAGCCTAAATTCTTTGCCAGAAATATTGATAATTTAAAGCAACCGATATGAAACCTTTCATGGATGAAAGCTTTTTGCTCAACAATTCCACTGCTGAGCGGCTCTATTTTGAGCATGCCGGAAAAATGCCGGTTATCGATTACCATTCGCATCTGAATCCGCGAATGATTGCGGAGAATCATCAGTTTGAAAATATCACGCAAGCCTGGCTTTATGGCGATCATTACAAATGGCGCGCGATGAGGGCCAACGGAATACCTGAAAAGTTCATCACCGGTGATGCTACCGATTATGAGAAATTTGAAAAGTGGACGGAAACCGTACCTTTTACGTTGGGCAATCCTTTGTATCACTGGACCCATCTTGAACTCCAGCGCTATTTTGGCATCACCAGGCATCTGTCGCCTCTTACCTGTCAATCCATATTCGAATCAGCATCTGCCAGGCTCCGTCAACCCGATTTCTCCGTTCGTTCATTGATGGAAAAAATGAATGTGGAAGTGGTATGCACAACCGACGATCCGGTGGACTCGCTTCAATACCATCTTGAAATTGCAGACTCCGGATGGAAGGTAAAGGTTTTGCCCACCTGGAGGCCCGATAAAATTCTTGCATGCGATAATCCGGTAACCTGGAATAAATATGTCGATACCCTTGCTGAGGTAAGCGGAATACCTATCATTCAATACAATGATTTGCTGGAAGCGCTGCGGATGCGCCACGATTTTTTCCATCGGTGCGGTTGCCGCCTGTCCGATCACGGCCTCGAGACCTTTCCTTCAGCCGCTTTCTCCCAATCGGAAGTTGAAACTGCATTTCAGGTCCTGAGGCAACCGGCAGCGGGTGATTCAGATGATTCCGGGAAAAGGATTTCAGTTGAAACCCAGGGACAGCTGGCCACCTCCTTGCTGCTTTTCCTTGGCCGTCTTGATGCGGAGAAAGGATGGGTTCAGCAGTTCCATCTGGGAGCTTTGCGAAGCACCAATTCCAAAGGGTTGCGCATACTTGGCCCGGATACCGGCTTTGATTCCATCAGCGATATTCCCGTGGCAAAACCCATGGCTCACTTCCTTGATCAGCTGGAATCGGAAGGCATGCTGGCAAAAACAATAATATACAACTTGAATCCTGCTCATAATGAGATTCTTGCATCAATGACGGGCAATTTCCAGGATGGATCGGTTCCAGGTAAAATCCAGTGGGGATCGGCCTGGTGGTTCCTGGATCAAAAAGATGGTATGGAGGCTCAGATTAGAACTCTGGCAAACTTTGGATTGTTGAGCCGCTTTGTGGGCATGCTCACCGATTCCCGCAGCTTTTTATCCTATCCCCGTCACGAATACTTCCGCCGCATTCTGTGCAACTTTATCGGTGAATCGGTGGAACGGGGAGAATGGCCTAATGATGAACACTGGCTGGGGAAAGTTGTGGAAGGTATATGCTATCAAAATGCAAGGGAATACTTTTGCTTCTGAAAATCCCGCTCCCCATACTTATTTTCAACATTCAGGTATGGTTTTTAGCCTGGTGATATTGAATTGGTAAAAAAAATTGGTTTTTTAAAAGCCTCTTTAATACCTTTATAGTGAAAACTACCAATTCCAATACCAATACCATTTATTATGAAAACCACCAGTTTTGTTACAAAAGCAACCATTCTCGCAGCAGGGATTGTGCTTTTAACAGGTTGTGGCAAGTATGGTAATGATCCATCCTCCGGCGGCCAGTTATTCCTGGTAGGCTGTGCAGGCAACAGCGATGGGTCATTGACACGAGGGCTCTATACAATGAAAGTAACAGCCCCGCAACCCAAATTTGAGTTCATAACAGAGTATTATGCCTGGGCAAATTCCTTGCGCTATGTTGATTTTAACAACGGCAGGATAGCCTATAATGTTGACAACCCACCGGAAAATCAATCCTGCGTGGCTTATATGGATGCTTCTAATTTAAAAGCAATAAAATTTGTTCCAACACCCGCCGCTGAGCCGGGATGGATCTGTACGGTAAGCAAGTCGGTGAAGCCTGCGGTAATGAAAGATGGAAGAATTATTTATCATGTGGTTTTTCGCCGCGATGTTTATGAGGACCATCATGAAGGCCAGCTGGCAATATTTAATCCCAAAACAAATTCCATTGAACTCTCCGATAATCCTGCAGATTTTGTGCTTGCCCAGCCTGAACAGGGTGGAGACACGGAATCAGGATCAATGACCGGCTATTTTGCCTTGTCGGTAGATAATCAATATGTTTATTGTCAGGTGTACGGCTATGGAACCGACTGGGGAAGTTACCATACTGATTATCACTTTATTGTTAGGTATACAATTGGACAACCATTCTCCTATCAACGGGTTGCACAAACAGACCTGTTGGTCAGGGGAA
>CAIXKO010000282.1 GCA_903919925.1 uncultured Bacteroidota bacterium
CAACCTGGATGTTTGTTATATAGGAACGGTTGATGAGGGGATTATTATCGAGGTCAATGATGTTTTTGAAAAGGTTTTTGGCTATAGCAGGGATGAGGCAATTGGCAAAACCACTCTCGGGCTTAACCTCTATGCTAATTCGGACGACCGTGGAAGAATAATTACGGAATTCAAAGCTAAAGGTAAACTTAAGGAGATTGAACTAACGGGCAGAAACAAATGCGGAGGCCTCATGGACCTTACGCTTTCTGCCAGCCTGATCATGATCAACAATAAGCCCCACCTGCTTGGAATCCTCCGGGATATTACGGAGCGCAAAAAGATTGAGCAGGAATTATTAAGAGCCAAAAACAAAGCGGAAGAGAGCGATCGATTAAAATCAGCTTTTCTGGCTAATATGAGTCACGAAATCCGTACCCCGATGAACGGGATACTGGGTTTTGCTGAACTGCTTAAAGAACCTGAGCTTACCGGTGAGGAACAGCAGGAGTATATACGGATTATCGAGAAAAGCGGTGCGCGCATGCTCAGTACCATCAATGAAATTGTTGATATCGCCAAGATTGAATCAGGCTTGATGGAAATCTTCCTTTCTGATGTCAACCTCAATATCCAGATGGATTTCATTTATAACTTTTTTAAAGCGGAGACTGATGGGAAAGGGATCAATTTATCCTATGTTCCCACTTTTACCGAAAAAGAATCTAATATTAAAACAGACAAGGGAAAATTAAATTCCATCCTCACCAATCTGATTAAAAATGCCGTTAAATATACCCGTGAAGGGTCAATAGAATTCGGTTATTACCTGGCCAAAACAGATTATCAGGGGTCCTTCCTGGAATTCTTTGTAAAAGACACTGGTATAGGTATTCCGGCTAACCGGCTTGAGGCTATTTTTGAGCGGTTTATTCAGGCCGATATCTATAATGTAAGGGCATTGCAGGGATCGGGTCTGGGGTTGTCGATTTCGAGGTCCTATGTTGAAATGCTGGGTGGGAAATTATGGGTAGAAAGCGAATCCGGGAAAGGTTCCACATTCTATTTTACCATTCCATATGTTGAGGTGGGATGATAGTTTGAAAAATGGGAACGGGGTTTGGTTATGGACAAAGGTAGTGTTGCCCTTTAAATTTTCAGCGATAATGATTTTACAAAGGTTCTGAAATTCAGGATTGAGCGTTGACCCGACTGCTCAACTAAGCCGTCATACACCAGGAAATCCTTCCGGATCCGGCCAGGCAGGAGTTCGGAAATCTGATTCAGTCCATTCAAAAAACCGGTATTGAACGTTTGGGCCGATTTGATTTCTATAGCTGCCAGTTGATCCTGCAGCTTGATAATCAGGTCTACTTCATTCTGATGATTATCCCTATAGAAAGACACCTGGGGATCCTGCCCAATATTATAAAAGTGTTTTACCACCTCTGTTACAATCAAATTTTCAAATAAAAAACCCCGAAGAGGATCACGGCTCATCTGCAAAGGGTTGTTGATACCTAAAAGGTAGGAAGCCAATCCAGTATCGTAAAAGTAGAGTTTGGGTGACTTGATCAGCCGCTTGTTCACATTTTCATAAAAAGGGGGTAAAAGAAAAAGTATATAGGAGGCTTCCAATACAGATAGCCAGGATTTGACGGTGGTTACCGATACTCCTGTTTCATTAGCCAGCACTGATGCATTTAGTATGGACCCTATCCTGCCCGCGCAAATCCTGATAAATTTATCGAACAAGTTCAGATCCTTTATCTGGATCAGTTGCCGGATATCTTTTTGTATGTAGGTTTCAAAATAATTCCGGTATATTCTGGTAGCCGGCAATGATCGTGTATATGCCTGAGGATAGAAGCCCCTATAAAGAAGTTGATCGGCTGAATCCAAAGCAGAGTCACCGATTTCGTTAATTGAAAAGGGCAATAATTTAAGTATCCCCGTTCTGCCAGCCAGCGATTGGGTAATTTTGCCCATCAGTGAAAAGTGATTGCTTCCGGTCAGGACAAACAAAACGTCCAAACCTTTTTCATCCGCAATCTGCTGCAGATAGGAGATGATTCCAGGAACATGCTGAACCTCATCGAAAATTGCGCCCTTTGGAAATTGGTCAAGAAACCTTCGCGGATCATTCACGGCAAGTGCTCTGATATCGGGGTTTTCGAAACTAACATAAGGTAGATGTTTGAAAATGTTCCTTGCCAAAGTAGTCTTACCCGACTGCCGGGGGCCGGTGATTGTAACGACAGGATAATTCGCCGCAAGCAGTAACGCTTCTGCCTCAATTGTTCGTGGGAAGTAGTTCATATTGTGTATATTTAATTTTCAACTTTAAATTTACACATTTTTATAAATCTCCAACAAGAAACGGATTTTTTTAATTAATGGTTAGCAGGATTGTCAATGAGGGTTGAATATTTATACCGGGAACTTTAAACTGGTGTCATTCCGGTCCTGCGCCTGGTGGAGTTTCCGGTAAAAAAAACGGTTACGGTGGTTTGAAAGCTAATCAACTGATATACTTCAAGTTAATTCTTTTCAAATCTTCTGGTCACGAAATGGATTTCGTGACCAGAATAACGGTTTTGGGAAGATCAGTTTCAGGGAATTACTGAATGCACCAGATGCTGCTCTTACTCACCCGGCCGTTTGTTGCCCCGGACGCATCTTGTTTATATTTAAACTGAGTATAAACCCCAATGATCCAGTCTTATGTTCAGCGCAAATATAATTAATGATCATATTTTCCCTGTTTCCGGAGGCAGATCCGGAAACGACAAAACCGGTTACGGGCAATTTCAGTGTGGATTGATTTTTTATTTCGGGAGCATTATCCAGGCA
>CAIXKO010000283.1 GCA_903919925.1 uncultured Bacteroidota bacterium
GTTGGGTGTGCGGAAACCTATCAGGGAGTAACCAACCCCTGTACGGAAATCGGATGTCTTAAATATGTTTTATCCAAACTGATATCATTCGATATCGATAACACCCGCAAACAGCACTGGACCAATCTATTGAAAGCCATGCCGGATGTGCCCCTGCGAAAAATCCGTGGACTTGACCTTTTAGCGGTTGGAGAAAAGTATAATCCGGGGCGCGTCAACTGCGAGAGCCCGGAACTATATTCCATCTATCCATTCCGTCAGGTTTGGCTGGGTAAGCCGGCACTTCTTCCGGTTGCCCGCCAATCAATCCATTTGCGCACCATAAGTATCGATGGAACCAATGACGATCAAGGCACGGAAACCGGTGGATGGCAATCTTCGCCCGTTCAGGCTGCATATCTTGGGTTGCCGCGTGAAGCAGCCCGCCTGGTCAGCATAAATTTTAACGATCAATTCATTCGCTGGAACGATAATATCGATCCCGGTGCTCCTTACCCTCAGCGCCCCCGTGCACGCTTTCCTGCCTTTTGGGAGTGCAAAATGGATGGCACGCCAGATAACGACCATGGGGCAAGCTCAGTAAATGCCCTGCAAAGCATGCTATTGCAGAGCGATGGACAAAAGATTTTTTTGCTGCCCGCATGGCCCGAAAACTGGGACGTTTCCTTTAAACTTTGCGCTGCAGGTAATACCACTGTTGAGTGTGTTTTCCGCGATGGCAAGGTTCAATCGCTCCAGGTTGTCCCTAAGAACCGCCTGGCCGATATCACAGACATGAGCACCCCGGAGCAGCGAATCCGTACGCTGGTTGAAGTGGCACTGGCCGATCATAACTACCTCTTTGGATTGCCTCCTATGCTTGATGCCCAGCCTTTGCCGGGAAAAGTTACAAGCCCATGGATCTCCAGATATGGAGAAACAATCAGCGGTTGTAAAGCAGGCCCCTGGGCTAACAGTTTGTTTAAAGGAAATGTAGTTTATGTACATATTCTCAAATGGCCTACTGAAGGAGTGCACCTGCCATCTATCCCGTTCAAACTGATTTCTTCCACTTCCATTACGGGAAATATTCAGGTAAGACAGGATGAAAAAGGGTGGTTGCTTACCGGAACGCCCGACCCGTTGAATACCATTGTTCGCCTCGAATTTGACCAATCAGTTGAAGCGATTGCTATGAATCTTCCTTCAGTTGGCTCTTTCACCGCTGGAAAAATTCCGGTTGTAAAGTCCGGCCCTGAGGGCTTACTCACCGCTGAAATAGATCTGGGCAGCCACAAACTGATCAACCGTTTTGAGTTTTCCATCGATAATCCTGGCTATTTACGCGGACAAGGCCGTGCTTATGAATTCCAGGTAAAACAGCCCAATGCAACCTGGAAAACCGCTTTCAAGGGTAAAGTGTACGGAACGATTTGCGGAAAAGCAATCGACCCGGTAACTACCAATTCGGTTCGGTTGATTGTGCAGGCTTCCAATTTAAAACAACTTGATGCCTTCTGACCTGATTGATTCCTTTTAAAACATTATCTGTGAAACGAATAATACGAAAAAGCATTTTCCTCCTCTTGCCTGTTTGGTTCCTGAGTTCCGCCGTTTCGGCCCAATCACCCAGGTACACTTCAACAGAAAATGGGTCAATTGTGGGTAAAAACACTGGTCGATATAATAACCGCCCCCTTTATATCAACAACACCAGCGCATTTATTTTAACCGGTGATCTGCCCATTGCCCGCTTGGCAAGAGATCAGTATTTGTATGGCACTTTTATGGTGGCAATCAAAAGCGGTGAAAAAAGCAAATGGTTGCATCAATGCGATCAGATAACCTCCATGTACCAACCAGGACAAATGGCGTGGGAGGTAACCGATGCGGTATTCCCCGGCATGAAAATATCGCTGGCCATTCTGCCTTTGGCCACTACCACAGGGATGGCAATTCGGATGGTTTGTGAAGGTGCCGTAACTGGTGATAGCCTGATCTGGGCCTTTGCCGGTGCCCAATGGCGCAAAGGCGACAACCTTTCGTGGAAACTGGATATTATGGGCCAGCCCGAGCTTCTCAATTGGGGTTTTGTTCCTGCAGAATGCAAAAACAATGAGGTTAAAATCAATGGATCAACCGGTTTTGTGAGTTCATTGGACAGTACAAAAGCCAAAAAGCTGTTTACGGTAGCCGGCAGATGCAATATTCCAACATCGGCGCATGCTGTAGAAGCATCTGAGTGGATGGTACCCAGTAATCTTATTCATTCAAAACCGGGCGATCTTCCTCTGCTCGCCGGAACTGTTGCACTAAATATCGGGAAACCGGTTTATTGGGCATTTGAGGCATTTCATGAAACTGCAAATCCAAATTTATCCGCTATCAATTACCCTGCGCAATCTTTTAGTGAGGGACTAAAACGTTCCGGATCCTTTAATAACCGTTTAAAAATAAATACCCCTGATCCATTTTTGAATGCGGTTGCAGGAGCATCAGTAGCAGCGGTTGATGGCACCTGGTATCCGCCGGTTTTTCACCACGGGGCTATGCAGTGGAACAACCGGTTTCCCGGATGGCGCACCCTTTTCGGCGGAACTATGTATGGCTGGCACCAGAGAGTTTTGGATCAAGCCCGGTTTTATATCGATGCGCAAATAAAAGAATCAGATAAAAAGGAGGCCAAAGCCGATCCTTCACTTCTGATGACCGGGCAGCATCCCGACTCCAGGTTTTATGGCGTTGGCCGAATCAATCTGGATCAGATTTTCTATGATATGCAATCACAATTCTTTGATCAGTTGATCGAGGAATACCGCTGGTCTGCTGATTCTGAGTTGATTAAAATTCTGAGACCGGCACTGGAGCTGCACTTGATCTGGATTCGTGACTGTTTCGATCCCGATGGCGACGGAGTTTATGAGAGCTACATTAATTGCTGGCCTTCCGATTCACAATGGTATAACGGCGGCGGATCAGCTGAGGAAACTTCGTATGCTTACCGGGGACATCTTGCAGCACTTGATATGGCCCGTAACGCGGGTGATTCTGATGCACAAAAATATCACTCCCTGATGCTGGAAAAAATCAGAAAAGGATTCTTCAAAAACCTCTGGATAACCGGTAAAGGTTTTTCTGGATCCTATCGCGAACAGGGAGGACATGGGCGCCTTCATGAAAACCCCTGGCTATACAGCATTTTCCTGCCGGTAGATGCCGGGCTTACATCTCCTGCTCAGTCAATCGAATCAGTTTATTACAGCGAGTGGGCTTTGCAAAACGATCGCATGCCTGCTGGTGGAAGAAGGGTATGGACCTCAAACTGGACCCCTGGAATCTGGTCGGTCCGTGAATTATGGCCAGGCGACAACTACCATCTGGCACTCAGCTATTTTCAGGCTGGCCTTCCAAATGACGGGTGGGATATTATGCGCGGAACATTTATGTACAGCGCATTCGATCATCTGGTTCCGGGCAACCTGGGCTCCATTCAGGGTGGTACCGATTTTGGTGATTGTGTGCACACTTTTGCAAGAACCCTGGTGTCCGGGCTTTTTGGGTATGTCCCTGATTATCCAAACGGTAAAGTCAAACTTTCCCCCCAATTTCCAACCGATTGGAAGCACGCCTCACTGGAACTTCCTGATGTGAAAATCAAATTCAACAGCAATGGTAATCATATCAATTATTCTTTTGAATTAGCCCGTTCCGCAAATCTGGAGCTTTTATTGCCTGTTCAATGCACCGAAATCATTAAGGTTACCGTAAATAAGCAAGATGTTGCGTGGAACCTTCTCCCCGGAGCTGGATGCAGTATTCTTAAAATTCTGCTTCCGCAAACTGCCGGAGCTGAGGTAGCCATCGAAATCGGTAATCCGCTGCCTTATTATCCTCCGGTTACATTAGAAGGGAACATCGGTAGCCGCGTGCACCTTAAGGCCATTGACGCCGATATTACTGAAATCCGGGACCCACAAGGCACCCTCGGCCACCCAACTATATTGGATGGGATTTTAGAGGCTGATATTGCCCCAAACAGGGGATTTCATACTCTTATTGCCGAAGTTATTGCAGGGAAAGCTCCTCAGTGGAGAATTTTCCGTATCAAAGTCAACGATCCTTCGGGCGATCAAAAGCAGAAGGCCAGGTTCCTGGCAGATATTCCGGCAAATCCCGTTTGGAAAATGATCGATATCAGTTCGCTCTATAATGCAGATGCCACAACAATCTATCAACAGAAGTACCTTTCGCCCCGCCTTAATACCGTGTCAGTACGATTGGGTACCGATGGCTATTCACCCTGGACATTCCCGTATTGGAAAAGCAATCCACCGGATATAAAAATGGATCATACGGCTGGCATGACCGATAAAAACAACCGGCTGATTACTTCTCATGGAGTTCCGTTTACCTGGTTTGGAGGCACAAAAAACATAGCATTTACTTCATTGTGGGATAATTATCCGGCGAGAATTGTTTATCCGGTGGAAAATTCCGGCAAGGCTATCTTCTTCCTGGTATCGGGCTCCACCAATGTGATGCAATGCCAGATTCCCAACGCGGTGATCCGTTTAAATTATGCTGATGGAATCGCCGATTCACTGGAATTGATACCACCTGTTAATTACTGGAATATCAGTACCATAGATTCACATGCAACCGCTCCCGGTCAAGGTAGCCGCATCGATTACACCTCCCCAACCGATCAGTTTTGTTTACCCGCAAAACTTCCCGAAACAGTTCAGCTAGGTGAGAACTGCCGGGCTATGTTACTGAACCTGAAACTCCGCCAGGGAGTGGAACTAACCAGTATTGAACTCGAGACCCTATCGCAGGAAGTCGTAGTTGGATTAATGGGTATAACAATTTTGAAATAAAACCCTTCCCCCTCCCTAACCACTAACCCTTACTCTACCCTTCACCCTTCACCCTTAACCCTTAACCCTTACTTTACACTTAACAATTAACCCTTAACCCTTACTCTACCCTTCACCTTTAAAATCCCCCCCCTTCCTGAAAACAACTTTCAGCAAGCTCGGGTAAACAATCAGCAGCAGAGGCAGCGCAATAATGAACCCTCCGATAACTGACACTGCCAGTGGTTGATGCAGTTGGGCTCCTGTACCAATACCCAGGGCAATTGGCATTAAAGCAACTATCGCACCCAAAGCGGTCATTAATTTTGGCCGCAGGCGCGTGGAAATGGCATAAACAATCGATTCTTCAGCCGGACTGGTTTTCAAGCTATGAGAGAACTGTAAAAAGGTGAATAACGCATTCTCTCCGATAATCCCGATAATCATGATAATGCCGGTATAACTGCCCACATTCAGCGGAATACTAGTAAGATATAAAGCCAAAAGGCTGCCTGATATTCCTGCTACTGAAATAAAGAGAATTAGTAGCGCCACAACTATATCCATATTGAAGAACCAATCATGGCTGGAAATAAAAACCCGACTGATTTGCTGATTAGTTCGCGGGTTGGCGTTTCCGGATGCTCCTCATGAGTACGGTGAATCTGTTCTACCACAACAATCGCATCGTCAATGATAAGCCCTATTGATGCGACCAGAGCCCCTAATGTCATGATATTGAAATTGTATCCTAATAAATTCATTATCAATAGTGATAGTGATAATGTGATCGGTATGGTTATCAATATCACCGTACTTGATTTCAATGATCTTAAGAAAACCATGGCTACAAGAATGGCCAGAATCAGTCCAAGCCATAAACTATCCGTCACACTTTAGCGTTGGGTTGTTTTACCACTACAATAAGTACTGCACTCTTGCCATCTGCATTAATCCGGATATATTCAACCTGCTCGGTCACTTTTACCACGGCAATATCTCCAAGGCGTAACACTCTTTTCCCGTTATTACTGATAACCAGGTTCTCCAATTCATAAGGATCATCAACACCCGTGTCAGCGTTGATATATTCATTTCAGGCTGTTTTCAAACTAGAAAAGTAGATCAAAATTCTAAAGCAAATCTAAAGAATTCTGGCCCCTCACCTACTCAAAATACAAGAGAATCTATTACATTTGGTTTTCAACCGTTCCGTGATTAAAAACGCATAAAATAATCTGATTTTAAAAATTCCTGTATGAAAAAATTCCCTTGGTATCAGGTTCTGATCCTAGCTATCCTGACCTTTTCCTGTAGTCCTTCGAAACAGGACCCCGAGCAGGCGATCATAAATACCAGCAGCATCCTAATGAAGGAAATTATCAATCCACCTTCGGCCTACCGGGCAGCTCCACTCTGGGATTGGAACGATAAAATTACCCGTAAGGAAATAGAATTTCAATTACAGAAATTCAAGGATGGCGGATTGGGTGGCGTTTTTATTCACCCCAGGCCTGGGTTGGTTACTGAATATCTTTCAAACGATTGGAATGAACTTTTTCAATTTACGGTGCAAACGGCTAAAAAGCTAGGCATGCAGGTGTGGATATATGATGAAAACTCCTACCCTAGCGGCTTTGCAGGAGGGCACGTTCAGGCACGGTACCCCGATTCGTATAAAAACGGATCCGGACTTGGTTATAAAATCATTAACAACCTCGCTGATACAGCTGGTTTAAAAGTTGAGGTGGTTCTGGAAAAAACCGCCAATCGCGGATATCTGGTCTTCTACCGTACGTATGCCAATACTTCTTACTGGTACGGAGGCTTTCCTTACGTCGACCTCTTATACCCCGGGGTTACCGATACTTTCATGAAGGCCACCATGGAAGGATATGAAAAGTACAATAAAGAGGAATTTGGGAAAACCCTTCCTGGTATTTTTACTGATGAGCCCAATCTGGAAGCAGCAAAAGGCCCGGAAACGGTGATCCGGTGGACGCCCGATCTTTTTGTTCAATTCGAAAAACGCTGGGGTTATCGCCTCGAGCCAAATCTGGCTGCCATGGTAGAGGAAACAGAGAACTTCACCAAGGTTCGTCATGATTATTACACGCTCCTTCTGGAAATGTTTCTCGACCGTTGGGCTGTTCCCTGGTATAACTATTGCGAGAAAAACAACCTGAAGTGGACGGGTCATTATTGGGAGCATGGCTGGCCTTATCCTGGCGATGGAATTGACGAGGCTGCCTTTTATATGTATCACCAGGTTCCGGGAGTTGACATGCTTGGCCGGGCATACGATTCAACCGGCATGGAAGGACAATTCGGGAACACCAGGGCGATCAGGGAACTCGGGAGCGCGGCTAACCAATCAGGCTGGAACCGAAGACTTAGCGAAACCTGGGGGGGTGCAGGCTGGCAAATCAGTTTCGCCGAACTTAAACGATTGGTTGACTGGGAAGTAGTTCTGGGTGTGAATTTTGTGAATCCACACCTATCGTTTTATAGCATGCAAGGTGTTCGGAAATTCGATTACCCTCCATCTTTCAGCTATCAGGAACCCTGGTGGTCTAACTTCTCCGTTCTGGGCGATTATATCGGACGAATCTGCCTCGCAATGTCCGCGGGTGAACAGGTCAATAACACCCTGATCCTACAGCCAAACTCCACCGCCTGGATGTATCATTCGGCTGTTAAAAATGATCAGCGCATTTTTAATCTTTCGGTTACTTTTAAAAAATTCATTCAAAATATTGAAAATGATCATATTGAATACGATCTCGGTTCTGAACAGGTGATGAAAAGATTCGGTGAGTCTACCGAAAAAGGTCTGAAAATCCGGAATCGGATTTATGACCATTTTATTTTACCTCCTGGCATCCGCAACATCGAATCAACTACTTTGGATTTTTTAAAAAGCTACTTATCTAATGGATATACAATCCTTTGCCTTTCCGATTCTATTGATTATATCGATGGAAATCCAAACCAGGCTTTAAAGGACCTGGCTGCTAAATATCCCGTTAACTGGATAAAAGGCGATGATATTCAGTCCGACCATATCCGGCAGTACCTAACCAACCCCGATGTTTCAATAAAACAAACGGATAAAACTAAAGGCCAGCTTTTTCACCAACGGCGCATATTGGATGATGGACAGCTATTGTTCCTGGTTAACTCCGATCTGGCACATGCTGCAAAGGCAGATATTGAAATTAAAGGGAGAAACCTTTCGGAGATCACCCTGACTAGCGGAGTTCCAACTGCTGTTGATTATGAAAAAAAACCAGGTCTTGTCAGCTTTAAAACTACTGTGCCTGCCGGAGGAAGCAGGCTTTTTCTGGTTACCGAAAAAGCGGTTCCTTCTCTAGCACCTTTATTGACAAATAGTTATACCGCCATACAATCTTCAGCCGAAATGCTTACAAAACGGCTTTCGCCAAACGTCCTGACTGTTGATTATCTGGATATGGAAACAAAATCCTTTAAAAGTGAGGATATGTATTTTATGACTGCGATGTACAAACTCTTTGAAATATCCGGACTAAAAACTGGCAACCCCTGGCAGCACAAGATTCAGTATAAGCAGCGGTACCTTGAAATGGACAATTTCACCAGCGAATCCTGGTTCAAGGCCCGTTATCATTTTACCATCGATGCATCAGTGACGGATGATGCTCTTAAATCCATGCAGGCTGTAATTGAACGGCCCGATCAGTGGTCTGTAAAACTGAATGGTAAAGAAATGACCCCTGCCTCTGACAAATGGTGGCTTGATCGGTATTTCCCGGTATATGAAATAGGAGCATTAATCAAAAAAGGAGAAAATATCATTGAATTGTCAGCTCCCAAAATGACCGTTTTCTCCGAGTTGATGCCTGTATATATTCTCGGGGATTTTAATCTCGAAAATGCAGCTAAAGGATTCCTCATCAAACCCGCCACCAATCCTGGTTTGCACTCTTGGAAGGAGAAAGGTTTGCCATTTTATGGAGATAAAGTTTCCTATAGTAAGACTTTTACTGTAGTGGAACCCTCAGGCGAATTCCAGGTTCAACTTGGACCATGGAAGGGTGCTGTTGCCGAGGTATGGGTAAATGGAAAAAATGCGGGAAATATTGGATGGGCCCCATATCAGCTCGATGTATCGCGTTTTATTCAGAAGGGTGAAAACCTGGTTGAGGTAAGGATCTCAGGCAGCTTAAAAAATACGCTGGGATATCACCACGTTGTTCAAAGCGGTTGGATCGATTCTCCATTCAGCTGGAACCAGGGCCCTGTAAAACAACCGTCCGGATCGGAATATCAATTTCTGGATTATGGGCTGTTCAAAGAGTTCAGCTTGATGAAGCGCTAATCAAACCCAGTTTATTATAGGCAATGAAAATCATTTGTATTGGAAACTATGTTCCGCGAAAGTGCGGGATAGCCACGTTTACCGAAAACCTGGTAAAGGCAATTCTGAAGGCTGCCGAAATCGATCATCAGTCTATTGAAATGGAAGTCATCGCCATGAATGATCATGGGCAAATCTATGATTACCCTACGCCGGTGAAAAAATCGATCAGCGATTCAAACAAAGATGAATACATCGAAATGGCGGATTACATTAATGACTCAGGTGCCAGTATCTGCCTCCTTCAGCATGAATATGGCATCTTTGGCGGCGATAGTGGATTATTCATTCTTGCCTTGATCCGAAAATTGAAAATACCTCTGGTAACAACCAGCCATACCGTTCTAAAAAAACCTGCTTTCCATCAGAGGGAGGTAATGAAAAAAATCTGTGAATATTCCAGCCGGATTGTGGTTATGAGCAATCTGGCCAGGAATATTTTTCACACTATTTACAATGTCCCGCTTGAAAAAATCTCATTGATCGGACATGGAGTACCAGATTTTACTTCCAAGGACCTTATGCTGCCTGCAAAACCGGTCTTATGGGCCAACAGAACGGTGATACTAACATTTGGATTGATCGGTAGAAACAAAGGAATTGAAACGGTTATAAGGGCATTACCTGCCATTGCAGCAAAACATCCCGAGGTACTCTATGTAGTTCTTGGCAAAACCCACCCAAATGTGGTGCGTCATGTTGGAGAGGAGTATCGGGAGTTTCTGACAAAACTTACTGCTCAGCTTGAAGTATCTCAAAACATTTCATTTATGGATGAGTATGTTGATGAAACCAGGCTGATGTCATTGCTCAGGGCAGCGGATTTATATGTTACCCCTTACCTCAACAAAGCTCAGATAACTAGCGGATCATTATGCTATGCAGTAGCCGGAGGATGCGCGGTAATCTCAACTCCCTATTGGCATGCTCAGGAACTGCTTTCCGACGAACGTGGCTTGCTTTTTGAATTCGAGAACCACATAGAATTGGCGGATCTGGTAAACCGGTTAATCGAAAACCCGGATCAAAGGACAACTTTGCAGAGTAACGCCTTTGAGTATGGAAAGACCATTACCTGGCCAAAAATCGGAAAGAGCTACCTCGATCTTTTCCAGGTTGTTGCAGCTCAAACGGACGTAAATCCAGAGAGCATTGCATTGGATTTCAAAACTAATTATCCCGGTTTTGACTTATCGCATATTGTTAAGCTTACTGATGACACCGGCCTTTTGCAGCATGCCAATGCTTGTGTCCCCTGTTATAAAACCGGTTATTGTCTTGACGATAACTCCAGAGGTTTAATTGTTTGCCTCCGGGCCTGGAAGAACGATCCGTCAACCCGTTATGAATCTCTGATAATCAAGTATTTGTCCTATATTGGTTTTATGAGTCGCAAGGATGGAAGTTTCAATAATTTCCTCACTTATGATCGGTCTGCTTTCGAGGATGATATTTCTGACGATGCTTTTGGCCGGACCATTTGGGCACTGGGCTATTTGGTTCGACATGCTCCGAACGATTCTCTCTTTCAGGCTGGAATTCAACTATTTAACCATTCAATTCATTATCTGCACCATCTGCGGTATTTAAGGGGATATGCAAATTGTATTTTCGGCCTCTACCATTATCTGAAGAGATTTCCAGATCAGGATCAATATTTGGTGATGATGGTGAAACTGGCTGACCAGTTATGTGCATCTTATCATGCTTACCATAGTTCTTCATGGAATTGGTTTGAGGAAACTGTCACTTACGATAACGGCCTGTTGCCAGCGGCTTTGTTCAAAGCCTATAAACTCACCCACAATCCGGATTACCTTTTTGTTGCCGGAGAAACCAGCATGTTTCTTGAATCCAAATGCTTGAACAACAACTGGCTATCCCTAATAGGCAATCACAAATGGTTACGTCTCGATGGTGAGTATGACTCATTCGCCCAACAACCA
>CAIXKO010000284.1 GCA_903919925.1 uncultured Bacteroidota bacterium
GATTACTTCAATCAATTCGCCGGGATATTGCTGTGAATTAAGAAGATCGATCAGCTCTGGAATATTCTCAGCCTCATCTTTACAGGGAATCAGGATGCTGACTGTGATTATTGGAGTTTTAAGATCCGGCTTGAATTTTTTTGTCCTGAGCCAGCCTGCAAAGAAGATGAGTATCAAACAGGAATAGAGGCTTAAGCAGACAAGGGCCTGGATAGAGAATAAGTCAGGCATAAGAGCCGGGTTAATTTATTTCTGGCGTATCGGCAGTAGGTGGTACTGTTTCGAGACGTATCTTTCGAAGAAGTACGAGCCCGATGGTTGCCGGAATCATGATATTAATGATCCAGATGAGGAAAGTTGTGAACACAATTGCCGGAACATCAGCGGTATAGGGTCCAAGAATAAGTATTGAAACGGAGCCTCTTACTCCGAGATCTCCAACTGTGGGTACCGGTACAAAATGGAGAATAAGATAGATCAGGGCAACTGCGGACAGACCGGTAAACGGGGGTATATGTATTCCGAAGAAGTGCAGGATCAAGTAAAACTGGGTGATGTAGGTTAGAAACTTAATAGTTGAAAATAGAAGCAGAAAGGATTTATCTTTCCCGGATACTCCCTGAAGTGCGTTTAAAAAAGGATGAAAAATCTTAAGCCACCTGAATCGCTGAAAGAAGCCCGACAGGCGGTCTATACTAAAGAAAAGGATGATCAGTATCAATCCGCTGGCGATTGAAATAGCTAGGGTAAGCACCCAGGAATCATGTTTATCCTTTAGCAGGTAATCATTTGAGGGAAGATAAGTTGCAGCCCCTGCTAAACCCAGTGTTATGGTTACAACCATCTGAGCCAGGATACAAAGAAAAGTGTGACCGGTTCCTGCCAACCGATGTCCAGGTTTAAGGATCAACCCCCTGGTTATTACGTCACCAATGCGGTTAGGGGTTGTAATGGCCATAGTAAGACTGGCAAGGACTCCGGAAATGGCTTTAAAAAATGACACAGGCTCCAGTCGGTTAACCAATCGCTGCCACTTGATTGCCTCTGAGGAAAAATTCAAGAATATTAATATTATGGCAGCTGCCAAATAAAATAGCCGGTTACCTTGAAAAGCTTCAGAAAACCGCTGTCCAGCCTGATCCCAGTGCTCGAAAGTAACCAGCCGGTAAACCAGGTATGCTAATGCCACAATGGCTAAAAGCGCTTTTATTATGTTTCCCTGTATCTTACTGATTTTCAAAATAGCTACTTTTGCGGACCGTTAAAAAATGAATGGTAAATATACACGAAACAATTTAACCGGCAACTGGTAACACCACACTATGTCAAAACGCGTAAGACCAAAGAAATTTCTGGGCCAGCATTTTCTGATTGATATTCCAACAGCTCTTCGTGTTGCAGACGGGCTTGGTGCCTTAGATGGCGGCTACGTACTGGAGGTGGGCCCGGGTATGGGTGTGCTTACCGGAAGGCTTATCGAGCGTTTTGACGATAGGCTTTGGGTGGTTGAGATCGATAATGAATCGGTTGAATATTTAGCAGAGAAGTTTCCCAAATTGGTTCCACACATCCTTTCCGAGGATTTCTTACAGCTTGATCTTAAAAGAATTACGGAGGGTTCCATTTCTGTAATTGGCAATTTCCCATACAATATTTCCTCGCAGATCCTGTTCCATTTACTTGAATACAGGGATCAGGTTATGGAGATTACCGGTATGTTTCAGCGTGAAGTTGCCCGCAGGCTGACTTCTGGACCCGGCAGCAGGGAATACGGGATTCTTAGCGTATTGATGGGAGCATTTTACCATTCTGAGTATCTCTTCAATGTTTCCGCGGATATGTTTGACCCACCTCCAAAAGTTACTTCAGGGGTAATCAGATTTGTCCGCAAGGAGACTATTGAATTACCTTGTTTACCGGCGACATTTAAAAGGGTGGTTAAGATGGCTTTCAATCAGCGCCGGAAGACTTTACGAAATGCATTATCTGCTATCTGGACCGCAGAGCTGGAATCCACTGGTTACGGTGGGTTGAGAGCGGAGCAGTTGGGTGTGGAACAGTTTTTGGAACTGGGGGTATTGGAGGAGAAAAAAGGATTGTGAAACGTGAATCGGGAAGCGGGAGAGGGGAGAATGGCAGAAAGCGCAAACCTGAAAAGTAGTAAGTAGTAGGGGCCCGGCCCATAGCCGTTATCCTAAGGGATTAATTTGTTGATAATCTTGCGTATGAAATCTGTTTCGTTGTTTAACGAAAGGAGGAAGTTAGAGATTTGAATTCAGCGCACCGTTCGGACGCATATTTGCGTCCATCTATTTGTATCCATTTCTATCAAATTCAATACATCTGGATGATCTGATTCCGGATTAACATCTGGTACTGGTCATCAACCAATTGATGCGGCAGGACGTGACCTTCATCTGGCTTTCGGGTGGATGTTCACTTCGTGAAAAATGCACGAAAGCATAAGACACGCAATTTTACATCCCAACCAATCTTCCGTTTCACGCTTCACGCTTCACGTCCTTCGTCTTTCGTTCCTCAAACCGTTGCAATAGCCACCACCGGGTTAAGCCTGGAGGCCCGCCAGGCGGGAGCAAAACCGGCAATAATTCCAATAGCTGCGGAAATGGAGAGTCCGAGTGCGATGTTATTTAAACCCAAAACAATTTTGAATTCCATCATGGAGTTGGCTACCAGGGAGCCGATAAAAATCAGAAGGAGTCCGACAATGCCTCCCATAAGGGATAAGGAAACTGCTTCAAAGAGGAATTCAAAGAGAATAAATACGTTACGGGCGCCAATGGCTTTTTGGATGCCAATGATCCGGGTTCGTTCCCTGACTGAAACAAACATGATATTGGCGATTCCGAATCCACCAACCAGGATAGCAAAACCTCCGATTATCAAGCCTGCAATATTTAGTGTTACCAACAGCTGATCAAAAGCATTGGAGAGCATCGACATGGTATTGAGAGCAAAGTCATCCTCCTGCATGGGCTTTAATTTCCTGATTGACCGCATAATTCCGCTAAGCTCATCAACCATTTCATCGATAGGAATGCCTGGCTTTGCCTTAACCATAAGGGTTGGACGGACGTTGGAACTACGGATATTTATGAGGGTACGCGCATAGTTCAGCGGAACCATGGCGATTTCGTCATTACTTCCGGCGTTGATTCCTTCTCCTTCTTTTTTGAAAATACCTACAACCGTTGCTTTTGCTGAAGCTATTTCAAATGATTTCCCTATTGGGTTTTCACCGGAAAACAAATCATCAGCTATTTTGCGGCCGATTACCGCAACATTGCTGCCACTACGGAACTCGGTCTGGGAAATAAAGCGTCCTTCTTCAACATCAAAGGAACGGATTCTTTCATACTCCTCTGAAACAGAAAGGATCTGAAGGTCGGGTACGGAGTTGTTCTTATAGCTTACGGTTCGTTGACCCTGAATGGTAAAAGCTGCGGCTTCGATAGTACGTGAACGGCTCACTACTTCAGCCATTTCCCGAAGTTCGGGCTCGGGCCGCTGTAGGTACTTCCACCATTGAAAGCCAGGGCCAAACATAATGGGCCACTTTTGAATATATACAACATTATCGCCCAGTTCGGATATGTTTTTTTTGATGGTACGACCAAGCGAATCGACCACCGTAAACACGGAAACAATTGCGAAAATGCCGATGGTGATACCCAACAGAGACAGGATGGTACGAAGTTTATTGGAAATGAGCGAATGAATGGCAAAAGAAACACTTTCACGCACTATTCTTACCCAGATGACTACAGATTTGATTCCCCTTTTCATGAAATGCAAAATTAGTTTTTTTTAGGGAATGGGGTAGGTTGAGAAGTGATTAATATGCCTATTTTTAGTAAATTTGCGAAATTAAAAATTGACAGGTGGATAAGGAAAAGCAAATTGGCTGTGCGCTGATCTCTGTTTACCATAAGGATAATCTGGACGAGATAGTCACCAGATTACATCAATTAGGGGTTTCCCTGATTAGCACAGGTGGTACAGCGGATTTTATAGAATCATTGAACTTGCCGGTGCAACGGGTAGAGTTCCTGACCGGATATCCCAGCATACTTGGTGGGAGGGTAAAAACCTTGCACCCAAAGGTGTTTGGAGGGATTTTAGCCCGCCGCGAATGCGAGTCGGACATTGAAAGTTTAAAATCCTGGGATATTCCTGAGATCGATTTGGTTATTGTTGATCTTTATCCCTTTGAAGCAACTGTAGCCTCCGGAGCCCAGCTGCCGGAGATTATCGAAAAGATTGACATCGGAGGGATATCATTGATCAGAGCAGCTGCAAAGAATTATGAAGATGTATTGATCATTCCATCAAGAGATTACTATCCCAGGCTTTTAAAGATTCTGGAAGAGAAAAGCGGGATTACCACCTTGTCTGACCGCTATGACCTGGCCATTGCTGCATTTGTCGTTTCGAGTGGTTATGACAGCTCGATCCATAATTATCTGGCTGGTGGGCATCCATTAAATTTTAGAATGGCATCGGGTCCGGGCCATCCGTTAAGATACGGAGAGAACCCTCATCAAAAGGGGATCTTTTATGGAAAATTAGATGAAATTTTCGACCAGGTTCATGGTAAGGAGATATCCTATAACAATTTGCTGGATATTGATGCTGCCATTTCACTGATTGATGAGTTTGAAGAGACCACTTTTGGGATTCTCAAACATAATAACGCTTGCGGGATTGCTTCCGCTGAGTCATTGGTTGAAGCCTGGGGTAAAGCTCTGGCCGCCGATCCGGTATCAGCTTATGGCGGTATTCTGATTGCGAATCGTACCATTGATGGTTCAACTGCTGCAGAGATTCACTCCTTGTTTTTTGAGATCATTATTGCTCCTGGATATTCAGAGCAGGCCCTGACGGTACTTAAGCAAAAGAAGAACAGGATTATTTTGATCCGAAAGCCAGGAAAATCAGCCGCTAATACACAGCATCGCAGTCTGTTGAATGGAACTCTGGTTCAGGACCGTGATTTGCACAGGGAAAGTTCGTCCGATTTGAAAGTGGTGACTCAGATTAGTCCTGCTGATAGGGAAACTGGGGATTTACTTTTTGCCAATATTTTGGTAAAACATACCAAGTCGAATGCCATTGTGCTGGTTAAGGATAAGCAGCTTTTGGCGAGTGGTACGGGCCAAACATCGAGGGTTGATGCGCTGAAGCAAGCGATTGCCAAAGCACAGGGTTTTGGATTTAATCTGAATGGTGCAGTAATGGCGTCGGATGCTTTCTTTCCTTTTGCCGACTGTGTTGAAATAGCGCATGAAGCAGGGGTAGGGTCGGTAATACAACCCGGAGGATCGGTTAGAGATCAGGACACAATTGATTTTTGCAATACACACGGATTGTCGATGGTTTTTACGGGAATCCGCCATTTTAAACATTAAAACAAGGGGAGACAAAATATGGGTTTATTTTCCTTTTTAACTCAGGAAATCGCCATTGACCTGGGAACGGCGAACACAATTATTATCTATAATGACAAGATTGTTGTGGATGAGCCTTCCATCGTTGCGATTGATGTTGCAACAGGCAAGCTTTTTGCACTTGGAGATAAAGCTCGTCAGATGTATGGTAAGACCCATGATAATATTAAGGTTATCAGGCCGTTGCGAGATGGGGTTATCGCTGACTTCAATGCTGCCGAGCTGATGATCAGGGGAATGATTAAGATGATTCCTGCAAAATCGAAGTTCGGCGCACAATCCATGAGGATGATCGTTAGCATACCTTCCGGAAGTACCGAGGTTGAAATTCGTGCGGTCAGGGACTCATCGGAGCATGCAGGTGGGCGCGAGGTGTATATGATTTATGAACCTATGGCAGCTGCACTTGGAATTGGTTTGGATGTCCTTGCTCCTGAGGGAAATATGGTTGTGGACATCGGAGGTGGAACCACGGAGATCGCGGTTATTGCCTTGGGAGGAATCGTTTGTAACGAATCGATGCGAATTGCTGGTGATGAATTCACACTTGATATTCAGGCTTATATGCGTCACCAGCATAATATTAAGGTTGGAGAGAAAACAGCGGAAGATATTAAGATAAATGTTGGGGCTGCTCTCCCGTTATTATCTAATCCACCTCAGGATTATGTAGTTCGCGGGCCTAATCAAATGACTGCTCTTCCAATAGAAATTCCGGTTTCATACAGTGAGCTTGCGCATGCACTCGACAAATCTTTATCGAAGGTTGAAACGGCGGTTTTAAGTGTTTTGGAACGTACCCCACCTGAATTATACGCAGATATTGTTAACAACGGTGTTTATCTGGCTGGCGGTGGAGCTTTACTCAAAGGGCTTGATAAACGGTTGTCAGATAAGATGAACATTCAATTCAGAGTGGCAGATGATCCTCTGCATTGTGTGGCTCGTGGTACCGGAATGGCACTTAAAAATATCCATCGGTTTCCTTTCCTGATGCGCTAGCAGGATGATCAATGCAGAACCTCCTTCGACTCATAATCCGGTTTAGTTTCCAGATTATTTTCGTAATTCTGGAGGTAATAGCCCTTACTTTGGTTTTTCAAAGAAACCCATTGCCTCATGCGAGATTTTTTCAATTTTCGCAAGATGTTAATGGATTCTTCTATACACAAACCAATCATTTTATCCGTTTTTTTCGATTAACTGATGAAAATGCGATGCTTGTTACCGAGAACGCACGGCTAAATAATGAGCTGGCCAACCGGTTACGCTATTCAACAGGCAGGGACTCGGCTGTAACATTTTCACAGCCTGGCTATGTTTTTGATTTTGTACCTGCTCAGGTTGTCAATAACTCGATTAACAGGCAAAACAATTACATCACCCTCAATGTTGGTTATACTCAGGGTATTGAACAAGGCATGGGCGTGGTAGGATCAAATGGTATTGTTGGAGTGGTAAGAAATGTATCGGCCAATTTTTGCACCGTCATTTCCGTGCTGAATTCTATGTTTAAAGGTAGTGTCAAACTGGCCCGAACCAACTATTTCGGAACCCTTGGCTGGCCTGGGCATAACTATCAGGAAGCCATTGTAACCGAGATTCCAGGCCACATAAATGTATATGTTGGGGATACAATTATCACCAGTGGTTATTCCACGATTTTTCCGGAAGACCAGATGGTAGGATTGGTGAGCGGGATAGAAAAGAATCCTGCAGGAAGTTTTTACGAACTTAAAATATCACTTAATCAGGATTTTAAAAAACTTACCAGAGTATATGTGATTAAGAATTTCCGTAAAGCTGAGCAGGAGAAGCTGGAGTCTTTAACCAATGATTGATCAGTTAAACCGATATTTGGTCCGCTTTTTCCTGGTTATATTTTTCCAGGTCCTGATTTTGAATAATCTTCAGTTCAGTGGTTACATCAATCCCTATTTTTATATTTGGTATATTTTAGTACTTCCTTTTGAAACTCCTGGTTGGGTATTGCTTTTGGCTGCATTTTTTCTGGGTCTCGGGGTTGATGTTTTTCCTCAGGGGATATCCGGAAATGGTTCTACGATAGGAACGCATACCGCTGCCACACTGCTGATAGCTTTTATGCGACCAACCATACTGCGATGGATAAATCCGCGTGATGAATATGAGTCCGGCACTTTTCCTGATTCAAAAAACTACGGAATCCTGTGGTTCCTTGCCTATGCAATGATCATGACAAGTATTCATCATTTTGTACTTTTCTTTTTGGAAGATCTCTCATTCAGGGATTTTTTCAGGACTATACTTCGGGTGTTTTTGAGCAGTGTTTTTACTATTGGCTTTATTCTTTTGTGGGAGGGAATCCGATTCCGGGTACATCGATAATCAGTTATGCAGAATCCGAATACAAACAGAAAATATGTTATTGGTGCAATGGTTCTGGCCGTTACTGCTCTGTTTATGTTACGCCTGTTTTATATTCAGGTAATCGATAAATCTTACCAGCTCTCCTCAAATAACAACTCCAGGTTACGGGTAGTTGAATATCCCGGTAGGGGTATGATTATGGACCGATATGGAAAAGTATTGGTTTATAATGAGGCGGTTTATGATTTACTGGTACTGCCCCAGCAAGCTAAGCAATTTGACACGCTTGAATTGTGCAGGATATTGGCGATGGACCCGGTTGAACTTAGGGAGTCAATCACCAAGGCGCGTGACTACTCGAGGTACCGTCAATCGGCTATCGTGCGGCAGATCAGTCCGGAGCAGATTGCATCGTTGAACGAGAAATTATTTCAATTCCCTGGGTTTTCCATTCAAATCCGAACACAGCGTAAATATCCACAAGCTATTGCGCCACATATACTTGGGTATGTTGGTGAGGTAAATCAGGGTGATATCAATTCTGATATTTATTACCAGAGCGGCGATTACATAGGTAAATCCGGTTTAGAGGCGGAATATGAACCTTATCTGCGGGGGCGTAAAGGCATACGCTTCATGATGGTTGATGTACACAAACGTCCGCAGGGCAATTTTGAAAATGGCCGGTATGATACCATTCCAGAACCGGGGAAAAAGCTCACCACCACTATCGATGCTGCTTTACAGGAGTATGGCGAGAAATTGCTGGCGCATAAAAAGGGCAGCATTGTGGCTATCGAACCCTCAACAGGTGAAATTCTGGCATTGATTTCCAGTCCGGCATATGATCCAAATGAGCTGGTTGGCCGTATCCGT
This sequence comes from uncultured Bacteroidota bacterium, assembly GCA_903919925.1. Taxonomy (GTDB): domain Bacteria; phylum Bacteroidota; class Bacteroidia; order Bacteroidales; family UBA12481; genus UBA12481. The sequence goes on from CAIXKO010000284.1 coordinate 8,694, forward strand.
GGTAAGAATTTTGAAAGGTTGATGAGCGACACACTGAACCCGCTGTTCAACAGGGCTACCATGTCGCGCTATTCACCCGGCTCCATTTTTAAGATTGTACAATCATTGGTAGCCTTGCAACTTGGAGTTATCGATGAATACTATAGCGTTGATTGCAATAAAGATATTATCGGTTGCCACGATCATCCCAACGCGCATGGTTTGCGCGAGGGTATCCGATACTCCTGTAATCCCTACTTTTATAATGTTTTCCGGCGGATTATTTTGCTGGGGAAGAGTACCAGCCAGTTTCAGGACAGTCAAATTGGATTAAAGACCTGGTATCAGATGGTTTATCCATTTGGGTTGGGTCAGATTTTGCCTGTTGATTTGCCTGGTGTTAAGCCTGGTTTGTTGCCTGATACAGACTATTATAATAGGAAATACGGTGGTAGCAGATGGGCATTCAGTACCATCTATTCAAATTCAATCGGTCAGGGTGAGATAGAAACTGTGCCGATTCAAATTGCCAACCTTGCCGCCATTATTGCCAACCGTGGGTATTATTATGTACCGCACCTGATCAAGTCCATCGAGGGAAATGACACAATACCCCTAAAGTTCAGGGAACCCGTCTATACTAAAATAGACCCTAAATACTTTGATATCGTTACTGATGGTATGCAAGGGGTTATATATGACGCGGGTGGTACCGGTTCAAGGGCTCAGGTACCAGGAATTACCGTGTGCGGAAAAACCGGGACCGTTCAAAATACAGGAAGAAAAGAGGACCATTCGGGTTTCTTTGCTTTTGCTCCCAGGGAGCGGCCCCGCATAGCCATTGTTGCTTATGTGGAGAATTCCGGAACGGGTGGTTTGTATGCGGCAACAATAACCAGCCTCATGATCGAAAAATATCTTAACGGAACAGTTACTCAATTGGAAAAGGAACAGCTAATTCTTGAATATCAGCAATTTTAATGGCAAACCCCAGAACAAACTTCATCGCCAGGCTTGATTGGCTAACCATCATACTTTTTTTGGTGATGGTTGGCTTTGGCTGGATGAATATTTTTTCAGCTACACAAAATGAAGGAGGTGCAGGTTCTATTTTTGATTTTACTCATCGGTATAGCAAACAATTTTACTACATTCTTACTGCCCTGGCAATTGCAATCATTACGTTATCAATTGATGGTAAGGTCTGGAGTTTTTTTTCTTTTCCGATTTATGGCTTTTTACTCCTGGTTCTGCCCATCACCGTTTTAATAGGAAGGGAAGTTAATGGCGCCAGAGCCTGGATCTTTTTCGGCTCCTTTTCACTCCAACCTGCAGAATTCCTTAAGTTTGCTACTGCTTTGGCTTTAGCGAAAGTGCTCTCAAGGCATAATTTCCAGATACATAAACCCAGGAATCTTGCCATCGCAGCTTCTATTTTGGGAGTACCTTTTATTCTGATCCTCTTTCAAAAGGACACGGGAACGGCTTTAGTTTATCTGGTATTTGTTCTGGTCCTATTCCGGGAAGGATTATCGTGGGTGGTTCTTTTTGTTGCTGGTTTGGCAGTCCTGTTGTTTGTACTGACCATGCTGGTTCCGTTAACCATTCTCTTACCCGTAATCACTGGGATAGCCTTATTAATGACCTGGCTGTACCAGAGGAACCTGAAGTTTTTTTATTCAGGAACTGCCATGCTAGGTGCTCTCTTTGGAATTGCTCTTTTGGCATCACGTTTTCTGGGAAGTGATTGGTCCGTATCGAGGTTATTCTTTTCTGCATCAGTTATTTCCTTTGCAATCTGGCTTACCATAATCCTTCGAAAAAAGCATAACCCTTTATTGCTCATTCTTTTTACCTGGATGGGGGCCATGATTTTTATTTTTTCGGTGGATTTTGTTTTTCATGAGATCCTTCAGGAGCACATGCAGTCACGTATCAATAATATCCTTGGATTGGAAAGCGATCCGCTTGGGAAAGGATATAACCTGAATCAGTCGAAGATTGCCATTGGTTCCGGCGGTTTTTCAGGAAAAGGTTATTTACAGGGTACCCAAACCCGGTTCAATTTTGTGCCGGAGCAGAGCACGGATTTTATTTTTTGCACGGTTGGTGAAGAGTGGGGATTTATTGGCAGTATCATGATCCTGAGTTTGTTTTCCGGATTAATCATTCGGTTAATCATTTTAGCAGAGCGACAAAGGTCCACATTTTCAAGAGTATATGGGTATGGAGTTGCCTCGGTTCTATTCTTTCATTTTGCGATTAACATTGGAATGACCATCGGCATAGTTCCGGTTATCGGTATTCCCCTGCCGTTTTTTAGTTATGGGGGATCATCACTTTGGGCCTTTACTTTGATGCTGTTTATTTTTTTACGATTAGATACTGACCGATATCAGATCGTTTCCTGAACAAGGGAATTTGTCATGATTCGATTGGTTCTAAACTTATATATTTGCCGCACAAAAAAAATGATTTTATAAAGATTAAGGAGGATTTATGTCGAGGAAAAGAATTTTGATCATTGGCGCTGCTGGCCGTGACTTTCATAATTTCAACACTTATTATCGGGATCAATCAGAATATGAGGTAGTTGCATTTACGGCTGCTCAGATTCCGGATATTGATGGACGAAAATACCCGGCTGAGCTTGCTGGTCGTTTATATCCGGATGGTATTCCGATTTTTGCGCAAGAAGAGCTTCCGGCACTGATTGCAAAATACGATGTTGACAGTTGCGTTTTTTCATACAGCGATGTGCCTTACCCGCGTGTTATGGCTGTGAGTGCACTGGTTAATGCTTGTGGAGCTAACTTTGCTTTACTGGGGCCCAAAGGCACTATGATTAAAAGTACTAAACCTGTTATAGCGGTTGTTGCATCGCGTACCGGTTGTGGAAAGAGCCAGACTTCGCGCAAGGTAATCGAGATACTGATGAAAATGGGGTTGAATGTAGTAGCAGTTCGCCATCCGATGCCTTATGGTGATTTGGTTGCCCAAAGAGTTCAACGATATGCTGAAGTGGCAGATCTGGAGAAACATAAGTGCACCGTAGAGGAAATGGAAGAGTATGAGCCACATGTGGTTCGCGGAAATGTGATATATGCAGGTGTGGATTACGAAGCCATTTTGCGAGAAGCAGAAAAAGACCCTAAAGGTTGCGATGTGGTTTTGTGGGACGGAGGCAACAATGATTTTTCATTTTATAAGCCTGATCTGACGATCACGGTGGTAGATCCTCATCGTCCGGGTCATGAGCTATCCTATTACCCTGGTGAGGTTAACCTGAGGTTAGCCGATGTTGTAGTGATCAACAAGATTGATACTGCCCGTCCGGAAGATGTTCAGAAAGTTCGTGAAAATATTGCTGCCGTTAATCCAAATGCCATTGTTGTTGACGGGGCTTCGCCGATTAGGGTGGATGATCCGTCGCTGATTCGTGGCAAACGGGTTTTAGTAGTAGAAGATGGTCCTACGTTAACTCATGGGGAGATGAAAATTGGTGCAGGGGTAGTAGCTGCCCGCAAATTTGGTGCGGCTGAAGAGGTTGATCCAAGGCCTTATACCGTTGGTAAGTTATCCGAAACATTTGAAATCTATCCAAACATTGGGAAATTGCTGCCGGCAATGGGTTATGGCAAGCAGCAGCTCAAGGATCTGGAAACAACCATTAACAAAACGGAATGCGATTCAGTAATAATCGCCACTCCGATTGACCTTAACCGGATTATTCACATCAGGAAACCAAATACCAGGGTTTTCTATGATCTTCAGGAAATTGGATCTCCTGATCTGACCGAAGTTTTGAACGATTTTGTTAAAACGCACATTAAATAATTACGACATCGGGTAAACCGGTAAGAATATGGTATTCAGCAGCAGCTTGTTTCTGATTTGGTTCTTGCCGGTTTTCCTTTTGGCTTACTATCTCATTCCCAATAAATACAGGAACTGGCTGGCTTTATTTGCCAGCATTTTGTTTTATAGCTGGGGTGCACCTAAATTTATTTTTGTAATCCTGGGAACTACTTTCCTCGATTTTCATCTGGTTAAGTGGATGGCGGCATCCAAAAGCAAGCTTCACCGGCGGATGATGCTTACCCTCTCGGTTTCTGTTAATCTTGGCTTGCTGTTTTATTTCAAATACTCCAATTTTTTTATCGAAAATTTCGATGTCCTTCTTAAGGCCTTCGGAATTAATGGTATAGCCTGGACAAAGCTGGTACTGCCCATTGGGATATCGTTTTATACCTTTGAAACCGTTACTTATGTTGTGGATGTATACCGGCGGGTTCAGGCGCCGCTAACCCGATTCTGGGATTACCAACTTTATATTATTCTGTTTCCCAAGCTGATTGCGGGTCCGATTGTACGCTATCATGAGATTGCTGATCAGATTGTTGATCGCAAAGCATCTGAAACCACGGATAACCGCTTGCTGGGTATGTTTCGGTTTATTATTGGGCTAGCTAAGAAAGTGTTGATTGCCAATGTTCTGGGTGCCGAGGTGGATCGTATTTTTGCTCTGGGGCCTGCCAATATCACTACGGCAACTGCCTGGATTGGCATTATTGCCTATTCCTTTCAAATTTATTATGATTTCTCCGGCTATTCCGACATGGCCATCGGGATTGCCAAAATGATCGGATTTACTTTTCCTGAGAATTTCAATAATCCATATATATCCAGAAATATAACAGAGTTTTGGCGGAGGTGGCATATCACTCTGGGGCGCTGGATGCGGGATTACCTTTATATTCCACTGGGCGGAAGCCGGGTAAAATCCCGGTATAGGTTGTTCTTTAATCTTTGGGTGGTATTTTTGCTATCGGGATTATGGCATGGTGCTGCCTGGAACTTTGTGGTATGGGGAGGGTTCCATGGTCTTTTCCTGGTTCTGGACCGGCTTTTCCTCATCCGGTTTTCGGAAAGAATCGGAAAGTGGCCATCGGTAATTCTTACCTATCTGATTACGCTGGTGGGGTGGGTGCTTTTTAGGGCTACCGACCTTCAGCAAGCCTGGTTTTATATCAGAAAGATGTTTTCTTTTGAAGGAGGATTTCCTGCCTGGGCATTTGATACTCAATTCTGGTTCATACTGCTGGTTGGGGCGTTCTTTGCCTTCTACGGTTCTCTGAAGGGAATAGAGAGCTGGCAGGACAAACAGTTAAAGGTACCCTGGTCGACCCGGAAAACCTGGGCCGGCGGATTTGTTGCTGTTCTTCTTTTATTATATTGTATGGCCACTCTTACGACTTCAGGCTTTAATCCATTTATTTATTTCCGTTTTTAAACCATGAACCTGAAACTGAAAACGGCTGTATTTCTTTTACTTATGTTGATTCTGCTCGTGCCTATGGTACAGCAGAATACCGGCCTTTTCAAAGTAAAGAATCTTCATGGACAAGTTGGTACGGCTGCTTATCCGAAGTTCACGGTGAAAACATGGTTTTCCGATGAATTTCAGGTTCAGTTTAACCGGGCAACTGAGGAAAACGTTGGGTTTCGGAATGTTTTGATCCGCCTGAAAAACCAAATTGAATATGGTTTGTTCCACAAAGCCAATGCTTCCGGTGTTGTAGTTGGTAAACAACGATATCTTTATGAATCCGACTATATCAGGTCCTATACCGGGCGTGATTATCTGGGCGATTATTTCTGGGAGCAGAAATTTAACCGGCTCAAACTGGTAGCCGATACTCTTTTAAAATCAGGTGTTAAGGTAGCTATTGTTCTGGAGCCTGGAAAAGCTACCTATTATCCGGAGTTTATACCACAGCGGTTTAAGAAGTTTCATTCTAAACAGTCTAATTATCAGGCGATTTTATTAGAATCCGAAAAGAAGAAGATCCCGTTGCTCGATTTGAATAAGTTATTCAGTGAAAAAAAGAGTACATCCCTGTATCCGTTATTCCCCAAAGGGGGTATTCACTGGTCGAACGGTGGAATGGTTACCGCTGCTGATACGTTGCTTGGATTTATTAATGGCACTCTTCAGCTTCCGGTTGCCGATCTGGTGATTGACCGGGTTGAAATGTCCGATAGTTTAAGAGGTACCGACGGAGATGTGGCGGATCTTATGAATTTATTGAGGGCTCCAAATCATCCGAAAATGGGTTACCCGGTGTTTCATCTTGATCAGACAGATTCTGCTCACAAACCAAGGGTACTGGTGATTTCCGATAGTTACTTATTTAGCTTACTGGGCTCGAAAATTCCGGAAAAGGCATTTGCCAATGAAGCTTTCTGGTATTATAATCAATCCGTTTATCCCGATTCCTGGGCTTCCCCAAAAGAAGTTGGTTCACTTGATGTACCGAAAGAAGTGGAGAGTATGAACCTGGTTCTGATTATGGTAACCGAGCGGTTTTACCATCGGTTCGACTGGGATTTTACCGATGTTCTGTATAGTCACTATTATCCAGCGGCACCAAAAGAGTATCGCTATGATTATATACGCGATATATCAAGAAATCCTCCATGGTTCGATGATATTCAGCAACAGGCTGATTACTCGGGAGTTTTGATGGAGGATAAACTTTACGATAATGCAGGTTACCTGTTTTGGCAAGCCGATCAGGCAGGAAAAATCCCGCACGATACCGGTTATTACCGTATGAATATCATGAAAGATCCGGTTTTAATGAAGCAGATACGTGAAAAGGCCAGCCTCAACAACATTTCGGTTGATGAACAGGTAACAAAGGATGCTATCTGGATTCAGCAGCAGCAGGTTAAATAGCCAGGTTTGTTTAATAACCCGGCTTCTTTAACAGTTTGAACATGTTGCTTTTGTACAATTCCACTCCAGGTTGGTCAAATGGATTAACGTTGAGCATATACCCGCTGATTGCGCAGCTCTTTTCAAAGAAATAGAAAAGGCTCCCCAGGCTATTTTCATCAACACGATCAAATAGTATCCTGATAACAGGCACTCCACCAGCCACGTGAGCCAACGCAGTTCCATTACATGCTGCTTCATTCACATACGCTAACTCGCGGCCAGCGAGGAAATTCAGTCCGTCGAGATCCTGCGTGTCTTCGGGAATTTTTAGATCGGAAGCGGCATTTTGCGGAGTCAGGATAGTTTCGAAAAGATAGCGGGGTCCTTCCTGCATGTATTGACCCATGGAGTGAAGGTCAGTGGTATACTCAGCAACGGCCGGGAAAATTCCTTTGCCTTCTTTTCCTTCGCTTTCCCCAAACAATTGTTTCCACCATTCGGCAACATAATGAAGCTCAGGGTTAAAACTGCAAAGAACCTCGGTCCTTTTACCCTGATTATACAAAGCGTTCCTGACCGCGGTATATCGGGCAACCGGGTCTGAAGTGAGGCTCTGATTATTTTCAGGGGCATTCATCATATCGCGTGCTCCATGCAGCATAGATTCAACAGAGAAACCTGCAAGGGCAATCGGGATGAGGCCTACAGGGGTGAGCACGGAATAGCGACCCCCGATATCGTCAGGTATAGTAAAGGTTTTGTACCCAAGCTGAGCGGATAATTTACGTAATGCACCTTTCTTTTCATCTGTTATAGCAATAATCCTTTTGGATGCAACAGGCTGACCTACCTCACTTTCCAATGCGTTTTTCAGTATCCGGAAGGCTATTGCCGGTTCGGTGGTGGTTCCTGACTTTGAAACAACCACAATGCCCCACCTTTTTCCTTTAAGATACGCCAAAAGGTCAATATAGTATTTCCCAACCAGGTGATGTCCGGCATACAGGATTTCAGGTCCGGGCCTGCCAATTCCAAGCGGGCTGGTAAGGGAATCAATGGCTGCGCGGGCACCGAGATAGGATCCGCCAATACCGATAACCACAATCGCTTCCAATTCGGCTGCCAGTTCCTGGCTAACCTGTAGAATTTCAGGTAACTGACCCATTGACTTTTCAGGCAGATCGAGCCAGCCCAGGAAATCATTACCCCGGCCTGATTTATCTGTCAATATCTTGTATGCAGAAGAAACAGAAGATGACCACAACTCCAGAGATTTTTCAGGGAGAAATTCTTCCGTGTACTTAAGGTCGATTGTAATTTTTGACATGTTTTCAGTTTTTAGTTGTTGGTATCTTCTTCGGTTTTGGTAGTTCCTTTTTCGGGTCTCATTTGCGGAAATAGTATAACGTCCTGAATGGATGGGGCGTTAGTCATAATCATCGTGAGCCTGTCGATGCCAATTCCCAACCCGGAAGTTGGCGGCATACCAAATTCTATTGCGCGTAAAAAGTCTTCATCGAGCGCCATGGCTTCTTCATCTCCGCGTTTTGCCAGAAGCATTTGTTCTTCAAATCGTTCGCGCTGATCTATCGGGTCATTGAGCTCCGAATAGGCATTGCAAATTTCTTTTCCATTGCATATACATTCAAACCTTTCCACGAGCCCTTCCACACTGCGGTGTTTTTTTGCCAGCGGTGACATTTCAACCGGGTAATCCATGATAAAGGTTGGTTGAATCAGTTGCGATTCACAGCATTCTCCAAAAAGAGAATCGATGAGCTTGCCTTTTCCCATGCTTTTGTCGGTATCGATATGCAGTTTTTTGCATGTTTCCACCAGCTGATCTTCATCCATCATACTAACATCGATGCCGGTAAAGTGTTCGATAGCGCCAAACATGGTAAACCTTTTCCACGGGCGTTTAAAATCAATCAGGTGTTCGCCAACCTGTACCTGGGTGGAACCGTGAAGC
>CAIXKO010000285.1 GCA_903919925.1 uncultured Bacteroidota bacterium
AAAGGCGAACTGAAAATAAATCAAACACTTACGGCAGCGATGGTTCAATCGGTCCGGTCAAAAACACCGGGAATAACCATCAGGGCCATCGATACCAAACCGGGGGCACCATCCGGAGAAATCGAATTTGAGATTAAAATCGTTAAAACAGATGGCAATCAGGAAACTATTGTGCTCACCGGCTTGTTCAGCATAACACCTTCCTTTATTGTAAATGCCGAAATACAAGGCTCCACGCTGGTTAAATACCGGGCCGATTACAGCGTTATAATCAAGCTGATCAAATCGGTTGATTCTGTGGTTGACAGTATTGCCAAATCATTCAGCGGCGAGGCAGAGATTACCTTTTCCAGTGAAACGGTATTGATTGGCCCGGTTCCGGTTATCATTCAACCCCGGCTGACCGTGGAAATCGGCGTGGAGCCTGGGCAAAGAGTCTCTGAATCTGATACTTTAAACCAGCCGATCGCCCATTCCTCCTCGGTTGAATATGATCCCGTAAATAGTTGGGGATCGGGTGGGGAAGGCTCAGCTGGCACTAGGGCCAATTCCAATTCTGCGGTGAAAGCCGGAACCACGGTAAGGCCATCGGGGAAGGGTGGAATGGACCTTTTGATCAACGGGGAATGGTATCCGCCGCTGACAGCAAGGGACGAGAAAAAACCAACTGCTGATTGGCCTCAAAAGCCCTTATCGACCCAAGATTCATTACCAGAAAAAGAAGATGATTTGGGAAAAAGCACCCCGTTGGTAAACACTGCACCAACCGCTCTTTTTACGATCAATCCTCCATCAGGAACCACGGCCACTGAATTTCAGTTTGACGCATCGGGCTGCACGGATGCAGAAACTCCGGTTAGCCGGCTCCAGGTTCGCTGGGATTGGGAAAGCAATGGTACCTGGACCCCTTTCACCAATACAAAAACGGCCTCGCACGTATTTTTCAAGGCCGGCTCATACACCGTTTTGCTGGAAGTGAAAGACGGGGATGGTCTAACCAGTACAACATCAAAAACGATTACTGTTACCGCAGTCGCAAACATAACCGCTAATGATAAGGTAGCCGCTACCCCGGTAGTTCCGGACGGCATTTTTACCGATCCCCGCGACGGGAACACCTACCCTTATAAAAATATCGGCACCCAAACCTGGATGATCAAAAACCTGGCCTGGCTGCCCGCCGTGAGTCCATCTAAAGATTATTCAGTAACCTCTCCTTATTACTATGTTATTGGTTATGAAGGCAGCAGTGTCAGTGCCGCCAAGGCAACCCCGAATTATACCACTTATGGCGTGTTATACAACTGGGAGGCAGCAAAAACCGCCTGTCCCCCGGGCTGGCATTTGCCAACCGATGAGGAGTGGAAGACTTTGGAGAAGTACCTGGGAATGAGTGAAGCAGATGCCAACTTGGTTGATGATACGAGGTTATCCGGAGCTGTCGGAGGCAAGTTGAAAGAATCCGGGAATACGCACTGGAAGAGTCCAAATGAAGGGGCAAACAACTCCAGCGGTTTTACAGCCCTCCCGGGCGGCAACCGCAACTTCGGCGGGGACTTCAGCTACCTGGGCTCCTACGCCTACTTCTGGTCGTCCTCGGAGAGCGATGCGTCGCTCGCCTGGTACCGGTACCTTTACTACGGCGACGATGGCGTGTACCGGAACTACAGCTACCGCTACTACGGTTTCTCAGCCCGGTGCCTCCAGAACTGAAGCCTGTGTGCCGGCGGGGAAGTTTTATTTTTTTTACATTGTCGCGGCCTGCGAAGCGAGCGGCGTGGAAGTTTTTTTTCTGCTTATCCCCCCTGGTCAGGTTGGAAGCTTTTGATTAGCCTGACAAAGGCCTGGCATATTGAACTCAACCCCGAAGGGGCATAATATAATAGCGATGGGTGCAGCCCATCGGGCAGGAACAAGAATCAGATAAGCCCTGAAAGGGCGAAATATATTTCGCCCTTTCAGGGCTTTTGAGGTTGTCAATTACCGGATACACAGGGCTTCATCCTGTGCTGGCAGATTGCACCCTTTCAGGGCTTAAGAGGTCTGCATTCACATGACTGACTTTGTCCTGGTGTCATTATTTCAACCGGTTATGCAATGTATTTAGCCCCATTAAATTACGATCGGTACTTTAAAAAAGTGTTTTCCGATATCCGGATAGCCAAACGCTTTCTTGCTGGCCGATGATAATTTGAATTTCAAAGAAGATTTTGTTTCCTATACCATGACCAGCGAAGTGAAATGACATTTTTGCCGAAATCATCCGGAGGATTAATACAGCCAGCTTTGAACAGGCTGATTGGGAGTATATTAATGATTATGAGAAGTTTACCGAACAGGTAAAAAGATTCGAAAGTGTATTTTTAGAACAGGGAATTGAAATGGGAATTGATCAGGGTAAAAATAGGGAAAAGGTGGATGCTGCCCTAAAAGGCATTGCAGCGGGTTTTTCAAATGACATCATCAGAATAATAACCGGATTATCTGATGAGCAGATAGATGAACTGAGGAAATAGGCTGCAATCACATCCGTGTAAATGGGAAATGGACGCATATTTGCCTCCATTTCCCTTCATTGGCAAAACTTTCCGCTGGTTCTCCGTTTCACGCTTCACGCTTCACGTTTCATCCCGGATATCTGTATTCTTTGCCGGAATTAATACGGGTCAGTCTTAAACCGAACCGATTCCCCGTAAATGATTCCATCACGGGTTCGGGCATAAGCCCTGACATAATAAACCGTGTTGGGTGTTAGTGGCCTCAGGTTTAGGGTGAATATACCTGTGCCTGGGCCTGCATCTGATGCAAAATCCGCAATTGTCGGATTGGGATTCCTGCTCCAGCAAACCCCGCATGAGTATACCGTTGTTCCCCTATCACCGGTAACCTTGCCGCCTCCCAACGCATAAATGGTAGAAATGCCTGATATTGGAGTGGTTGCAACTGTTAGTCTCCCGGCGTTATCTGTTTCACCTCTTACACAACGAACGGAGAATCCATTGATTCGCTCATCGGGATATTGCCTTGGATAGCTTTGATCGTGGTACAGCGTTATACTTTTGGCACGAACGGAATCAGAGACTGTTGAGGTCCAAAAGCTGGCAAAATCCGATAGTCCGTTAAATCTTCCTGAATACCACATGGCGCCACCAGGCAAAACCGTTAAGCCACTTGAATTAGTGGCGTCAGCATTGTTACCACTCCAATGCTCAGTTCCGCATTCTTCCATTTTTCCTGCGGCTGGGTAACCCAGCGAATTAATTAAAGCGGACCACTCCCTTTCGGAGGGCAGGTGCCACCCCGATGGACAAGCATTCTGAGCCGCTTCCCAATTGTACAGTACTCCATAGGTATTATAATTGGACGATGCTTTTGCCTTGCTTATCTCATAACCTGAAAAGTCGAAAACTGAATATTCAGGAGAGCGTTTTGACCGGTCCCCGTTTAAGTTGCGGCCGATGTTTGGCAGCCAGGCCAGGTTTTCAGCCATCCAGGTTTGGCCGCCGATGGTTTTGTACACGTATTCATGGCCATCGCGGCTGTCGGTAAATTTCCCTTCGGCAACAGTTACAAACCTGGTGGCGGTGCCAGTCAATCCATTGTTATCCTTTACCTCCATAATAATCTTGTTAGTACCGGTATTGCTAAATTGAAAAGTATTGGATTTTGTTCTGCTGTAACCGGTATCCCAGATGCCATCACCATTCCAGTCCCACCTAACCTCCAGTTCCTTGCTGATTGAGGCGGAGTCGCTGCTTTCCGATGCGTCAAAAAGGAAAGAGGTCCCGGTAGTTCCAATCCGGGGCTTTATGGTGAAGGCTGCCGTTGGTGATTCAGTGTTGCGCAGGCATCTGACTGAAACACCCTGTTCCCGGCCAATTTTGCCTTCGGTAAGATTGGCATTCTCGGAATACAATCTCCAGATCCGCGCATCCGATTTCGCCGGAGCCGACGAGGACCAAATGTTGGCTTCCTTGCCCAACTCGCTGAATATGATGCCATTGACACTGCCTGCCGGTAACGCCGAAAAGCCACTGGAGTTGGCACCAGGGTTATTTGAACCAATCCAAAGACCGGTTTCGGTTTCTTTCATCTTTTCTGCTGCATCCTTGCCTAAGAATTCAACCAGCAATCTCCATTCTGTATCCGATGGCAAATGCCAGCCGGATGGGCAAGCGGATTGAGCTTCTTTCCAATCGTATAACACACCATAAGTGAGGCATTTGGGATCGCTGCCGGCTTCTGTTGCACTATTGCCCAAATATCCATATACATAGTGACCAACACCATTTGATGGATTCAATGATGGCAGGTATGCCATGTTTTCAGCCATCCAGGTTTGAGTACCTATTTTTACCCATTTGTAAACTTTCCCATCGCGGGTATCGGCAAAGATCTTTTCATTCCTGGCATCAATAACTTTCAGTGTTTTAGCTATCTTATTCACCAACCCATCGCTGTCCTTAACCTCCAGCAGAACCTGATAAGTGCCAGGTGTTTTATACTGGTGGGTAAGAATTTTTGTTTTGGCGAATCCTGTATCCCAGGTTCCATCCCCATTTGTATCCCAACGAACTTCCAGATCATCGGTTTTTGTTTGCCAATCGGAACTGCCGGATGCGTCAAGCTGAAACTCTGTTTTGGTGGTACCTTTGGTTGGACTAAAATTGATGTGCGCAACCGGAGACTTCTCATTCATCAGGCAACGGACCGATTGTGCTTCTTTAAGGTATTTGGTACTTCTGGTTACGCCATCATCGGAGTTATACAATTCGCGTCCAAATGCCAGGACTGAACCCTTACGGGTAGAGGTCCAGAAGGTAGCATTTTTGAAAAGTTCTCCATACCAGCCTCCGCCACCGGGTAAAGCATTGAATCTGCTGGAATTGTTTCCGCTTCCCATCGGAAACCAGTGCGATTCTGATTTCAGTTTCGGTCCCACCAATCCGGTTCTTCGCCATAAACTACCATACTCATCTTCCGGACCCATACCCAGGTATTTTTCGAGAATCGTCCATTCCCCTTCACCTGGCAAATGCCAACCTGTTGGACAGGCTTGCTTTGCAGCTTCCCAATTGTATAACGCTCCATAGGTAATATAATTAGGATGGGATTTAGCCTCGATTAAATCATTGCCTTTATATTCAGATATATAGTAATGTCCAGAGTCGGATGATTCATCTTTGACAGGATTCACAGAAGGTAAATAAGCCAGGTTCTCAGCCATCCAGGTTTGCGTGCCGATCTTAACCCACTTGTACCGGTGCCCGTCGCGTGAATCCGTTATTGTGCCTGCTTTATCAATACTTTGCCCTGCCAAAATACAGATAGTGGCCAGGAGCATAACCGACAAAAGGATTTGCTTTTTCATAGGACGCGTGTGGTTGTATAGTCTGTGTAGATACAACCTTAATAAACGAAAACGTAAACACGATCCGGGATTTATTTTATATGATTATCCGTATTCGTATACCAATGCTGCCAATCGGTAGAAATACAAGGAATATCGAAGTTGTACCCACCCCTGCCCCTCCCTAAAATAGGGAGGGGTGGAGCACTTGCCAAATTGGTTGATAATGCATATATTATGTGGTTTATACTACTTTTTTGAAGATTTTTTCCATTTTGGATTAGTGGGGTCGTCTATACC
>CAIXKO010000286.1 GCA_903919925.1 uncultured Bacteroidota bacterium
GAGTCACCCATCAGGATAATGCTCCCCGGCACTGATTTCTCTGCCAGGTGATGATATAATTCCTCTATCATTGCGAAAACATCGCGATAGTTTTTCTCTGGTGCAACCGGATAATCAGGGAAAACTACCTGATAACCATAGTCATAAACAAGGGAGTAAACAAAATCCCAATGTTGTTTCGCAGCTCTGCGGAGGTAGGCTCCGCCGTGCAAATAGAGGATAGTGCCAATATTTTTCCCAGATCGCGGGTTAATGGTAAAAACATGATTACCCAAAACGGTTTTGGTTTCAATTATGCATCTTTTTACCAGTTTTTGAGTGGGAAATGGCTTGGCTCTCTTGTCGCGATGAATACCGGTTTTTACTTCAGCAAGGAAAGCTCTGTCATTACTTTCCCTAAACCTGATGATTTTCATGATCCCATATAACACGCTGCTCATTATACTCATATCTTAAAGTGTTATCGTACCGATATCAAAATAGAAATAGTTAAAATCTTTTTTAAATCCTCTGGCTGTGAGTTTAATAAAATTTTTGTTCCTTTCAACAATCAGATAGAAGTAAACTGGTTTTGATTCCTGCTGCAGAAGATCGTGGTGAATTCGATCATTCATAGGGATTAATGGTTGGGCGATTCCGCCGCCACCACCGATAACGAGAAAATGCTTATCAAGTCCTTCAGAAAAATATTCCAGATTGTGAGAATGACCGCTGATAAAAAGCTTTGATTTCTTAGATTTTTCAAATGCTGGAACAATCAGATCGATAACGGGTTGGGAGCAACCTTCCACCTTGCTGTTGCTGTATGGTGAATGATGTGTACAAACAAAAATCGCCAGGATTGCAGGGTTTGCGTCCAAAGAATCCAAAGCTGATTTATACCAGCTTAATTGTTGGCCAAGCTCCTTGATGCTGAGTTCATTAAAGTTGGAGTTCAGCATGATTACTGCAATTGAATCAACCGTGACCGTATACCCAAAAAGCCAATTTACTGGAAAACGATTCTTAAACTTCTGTATTCCCCACGATGATTTAACCATGTACTCATGATTACCCGGAATGGCATAAGTTTTTGCATTGATTTTATTAAGAGTGTTTAAAAATCGATCGGTTGGAGCCCAGGCTTTTTCACTTGAACCAGTGGATATCAGATCGCCGGTCATAAACATTGTACGCGGATTCTGGCGGATTACATCGGCAAATAAGCTGTCTCTGGCTTCCTCATTCCGGTAAGCATCCAGGATCAGCGTTTCAACAAACATCGGTACTTGAGTATCGCTTATAAAAAAGAATCGGTTTGGATTAATCAGCGATTGAGTGTACCCACCGGAAACGCCGGATAACAGCATGAGGAGGCAGCAGAGAACCGCTTTGAAACATGATTTATTCATATGGGTTAGGGAAACAGGGATGGATAGGTGCTGCCAGCATATTATCTGGTTTCCCTATTTGTGTATTGGCTTATCGGCAGCGTCCATGCCGGCTTCCAAAAACACCTCGGAAACCGTTGGATGAGCGTGCATGGTGCGCGCTACATCATATACAGTGGCACCAACCGACATAAATGCAGCAGCTTCGGCAATAAGGTCGGTAGCGTTTGCTGCAATAATCTGAACACCAAGAACTTCACCCAGTTTCTTGCCTGAAAGTATCCTGATCATTCCTTCAGCGCTATCCTCGGCAAGGGCTTTCCCGTTGGCCGACATAGGAAACTCACCGATGCGGTATTCAATTTCTTTTTCCTGAATTTCCCGTTCGGTTAATCCAATTTGGGCAACTTCAGGATGAGTGTAAATATTGATCGGACACTGTTTCATATCCATGCTACCCGGCACACCCTGAACATGATTAACCGCAAAAATCCCCTGCGCTGATGCAGCATGGGCGAGATAGGACAGACCGTTCACATCGCCAATGGCAAATATCCCAGGGATACGGGTCTCCAGGAATTCATCAACCGGAATGAATCCATGATCATCGCGGTTTAAATCGATATCGGAAGGAGGTGCTATGCCATTACGCCAGGAACAATTAATGACAACATCGTAAGGAATTTCGATATTATTGATTTGTAGCATGTTATCGTTGGCTGATTTGATCCTGCTATTTTCTATGATCCGGATCCCCTGGCTACGTGTTTTCTTTAAAATATATTGACGTAAATAATCATCAACACCTGGTAATACGTTTTCAGCAGGACTGATTACGGTAATGTCTTTATCGATCAACTGAAAAAATTGGGCGAGTTCCAGCGTAACCGGGCCGTGTCCAACCAGTACAATACGATGTGGAAGTTCCTCCATATTAAGAAGATGCTCAACCTGTACCAGTTTTTCGGCAGGCAGGTCAACATGAAGTGGGGCAGGGTAGGAGCCTGTTGCGATAAAAATACTTTTGGTGGTAAGCAGTCTGTTTTGAATACTTACAGTAGTTCCGGAAGTAATATGAGCCTCGCCTTTAATCACTTCAACACCATTCTTTTTCAGAAGAAAGTTAACTCCGCCGGTAAGCTTGGTAACAATTTTTCCGGAACGTTTCTTTGCGTTAGTCCAGTTGAATACCACTTTAGACTGATCAATCCCATCGATCCCCAGATTTTCGGCTTTTTTTATCCGGTTGTAAAATTTGGCGCTTTCAATCAGCGCTTTGGTTGGAATACAACCCCAATTGAGGCACATTCCACCAACCTCTTTTTTTTCGAGAAGGGCAGTTTTCATCCCAAGCTGCCCGGCTCGTATTGCAGCAACGTATCCCGCGGGACCGGCTCCAATTATGATCAGATCATATTCCATACAATTAGGTTTTCAATTGAGCAAAGTTAACCGATTATTAATGATACCGGATCGCTGAGAAATTCCATTATCCGGTTAAGGAACCGTGCTACCTCGCCTCCGTCCACCATCCGATGATCGACAGACAGGCTTAAAGGCAACATCGTGCCGGGTACCACCATTCTATTCAAAACTACAGGTTTTTCAACCAATCTGCCGGTACCCAATATTCCGGCCTGAGGGTAATTAATGACCGGAACAGCAAACTGTCCCCCGATCGATCCAAAATTGGTGATGGTAAATGTGCCATCCGTCATGTCTTCCAAAGTAAGGTTTCGCTTACGGGCTTTTTCTGAAATTTGATTTATCGCCACTGCTATATCTTTGATAGTAAGCCTATCAACCTCCCGGATAACTGGTACCACCAACCCATCTTCGGTATCCACCGCGATCCCGATGTTATAATATTTTTTATAGATCATCCGGCTGTTTTCCATATCGAGTTCAGCATTCAAAACCGGATGCTTCCTGAGCGCCAATGCAGTCGCCTTTAAAATGAATGGTAAATACGAAAGTTTGATGCCTTCCGCCTCAAACTGCTCTTTGTATTTGTACCTGATTCTCACTAATTCCGAAACTTCCACCTCATCAAACACGGTCATGTGTGCCGCGTTGTGCTTGGATTGTATCATGTTGCGGGCGATGGCTTTGCGCATCTGGCTCAGAGGCTTAATCTCATAGTCGTTATCGGGATGGGAGGATGAACCAGGAATTAGTGACGAGTGACGAGTGACGAGTGACGGGAGGAGGTGGTCTTTGTCACTTGTCACTCGTAACTTGTCACTTTTTAATTCTTCCGCTTCACGCTTCATGTGTTCTTCAATATCTCCCTTCACTACCCTTCCAGCCGGTCCGGTGCCCTGTATCCGGTTGATATCCACCTTTAGTTCACGAGCCATGGCACGGGCAACCGGGGTGGCAAGGGCGCGGCGTTGAGAATGAATTGGAACCGTTGAATCCGGGGGCACCTCAATCTCA
>CAIXKO010000287.1 GCA_903919925.1 uncultured Bacteroidota bacterium
GTGGTTGTATGGATCGATGGCTGGCAAATGTATATGAACCTGCGTTTCATCGCTATTTCGGTAGTCACTTTAAATTGCTGACTGATTTTCATCCGGTTTTTACCAAAATGATATCTTTTGGCAAAAACCAATGGATTTTTGACAGGGAAGCGGCAACCATCTTCAATCTCAACCAGAAAGGTGAGATCATCGGCGAAGTGGGAATGAATAATAAACTAAATGGTATGCATTATCAGGATGTCCGCCTCGACAAAGTACCCGGTAAAATTTATCTTTAATTCCCCCAGGGCCCTTTCACTCATTTCATTGAGATTAATCCCGCAACCGGTCAGGAAATACGTCGTTTTATGGTCAGCGGGTTTCATCATATCGAAAAGTGCGAATTCCTCAATAACCGGCTTTACTTTCTGTATCAGCCCGATGTAGGTATGAGAATAAAAAAGCTATATTCAATCTGGATATAATCCCCGAACTTAAATGTTCACCAACTCACCAGATGCTTTGCTTTTGCTAAACCCTGCAGATAAAATGCCAGAGGCATGAACGCAAATCGACGCACTACTCAGTCTTTCACGCACCGCACTGAAAATCCGTAACTGCGATTATCATGATATCGCACCACGTCCTCATCGTTATAATAAAGGCCCCTGAACCAGGTATCTACTGAGTTGTATGAGGTGGAGGACCAAAAGTACGCTTCGGAGCCCAGGTTATTGAAACCAACCCCATCAAATAAATTTCCTCCGGGGAGAGCATTAAACCCACTTTCATTGTTGGCACCGGTGTTGGGCGCAGTCCACAGGGTGGTACCTTTCATTTTGCCACCAGCCGGCGAACCTAAAAATCCGGTTAATATGGTCCATTCCTCGTCGGTTGGCAAATGCCATCCCGTGGGGCAGGCAATCTTTGCCGCTTCCCAATTGTACAAAACTCCGTAGGTCATATATTCAGCCGTTGCCTTGGCCACGCTCACCGTGCTGCTCGAGTTACCGTATACATAGTAAAACGGTAAATTATCGGACCCAACGGTGGATGCACTCACTGATGGCAAATAAGCCAGGTTCTCAGTCATCCAGATTTGTGTCCCTATTTTTTTGAAGTTATACGCACGTCCGTCATAGTCGAAAGTACCTGACCTAAACTGTACTTGATCCCCGTATGAGGTGCCCACCCCGTTTGTAGCATACGCCCTTACAAAATATACCGTATTGTAAGCTAACCCGGTAAGGCTGCTGGTAAACACCCCTGCGCCGCCACCATCGTTCGATTTACTATCTGCAGTGGTCGGATTGGAAATTGTCGACCAGCATACTCCGCGTGCAGTAATATTTATTCCGCCATCATTGGTTATGTTGCCACCTCCGGAGGCGGTATTTTCGTTAACATTGGCAACTGCCAGGGTAGATACCGTGGGTAATCCGGGATTCGTTTTAAAGCTCACCTGGTCACCATAACCGGTACCTGAAGAATTGATTGCAAAGGCCTTAACGTAATAAACGGTATTCGGCAATAATTCGAGAAGATTGACACTGAAAATCCCCAGGCCTGAGCCAACCTCAGATTTGAAATTATCAGTCGTTGGATTTTGCGTAATCGCCCAGCAAACACCTCGAGTGCTGACATTCGCACCTCCGTCGCTCGTTACATTGCCGCCAGAGGAGGCTGAGGTTTGCGTGATCGATGTGACCAGAGTGGTGCTCACAACCGGTAAAAGGGCACCGGTTCTGAAGCTGATTTCGTTTCCATAACTGGTTCCCGCTTCATTGGTTGCATAAGCACGTACAAAGTAGTTTTGGTTACCGGTTAATCCTGTTATGCTGCTGGTAAACGGTCCCGTTCCGGTTCCGTCAGTAGTTTTGTTGTTCGCAATCGTCGGAATTTGTGTTACCGACCAGCAAACTCCCCGGGCAGTAACTGCCGCATTACCATCGTTGGTAACCGTTCCCCCGCTTTCAGCTGAAATTCTGGTAATTCCGGTTATCCCTGCCGTGGTAACTGTAGCTAAAGAAGCCGTTGTTTTGAAGGTGACCTCTGCACCGTATGAGGTGCCAACAATATTGCTGGCATAGGCCCGAACGTAATAAACGGTATTGCCATCCAATCCGGTGATAACGCTGTTAAAATCGCCAATACCTAACCCATCGGTTGTAACAGAGTTTCCGGTAGTCGGGTTCCTGGTCTTTGCCCAGCAAACCCCTCTCGCCAGAATGGGTGAGTTTTCCTCAGATATCACATTTCCGCCCGATAAAGCTGCTATTTCAGTTATTCCGGTAACCGCCTTGGTACTAACAATGGGTTGGTCAAAAGGGGTCACCTTTAATACATCGCTGTATATCAAATCACAATTAGTTTCCTTGATGGCACAACGCAGGTAAACGGTAGAAGTGATGGGAATTGTCAGCTGGTTTCTGGTTTGATCCTGCAGGTCTGTCCAGGTGGAAATATTGGTTGATTGCTGCCATTGAAGTATCCCTCTTGGGTTTCCGGCAGAGGCAATCAAATTAGTCCCTTTAAGTATCCGTTTCTCGATTACCAATCCGGATTTTAACGCAACCTCCTGGCTCATAACTGCATGATTGGCTATTTGCATAATACCGATCATAACGAGAATCAAGGCGGACTTTATTTGGTTTGGTATCATAGCTGGAAAGATGATATAATTTATGGTAAACCTTTTAATATTAAAGAATTACAATAGTGCGTGTAACAATCTTGCTCTTGTAAACAAGTACCACCATATAATTTCCTGCCGAAAGAAACCGGGTGTCGAGTTCCTCGCGCAAGCCATTGGTGATCTCCCGGTTAAGCTCATAAACCATAACACCGATGGAGTTAATCACCCGTAACCTGATCGGCCCTGATACTCCATCCAGGTCAACCCAAATATTGCCATCGCTCGGATTCGGATAAACTCTGAAATTTGTAAGCGCTTCATTTTCTACGATTCCATTAGCTTCAACCGTTATGGTAACCTGATCACTAGAGCTGCAATTGTTCATATCGGTAATGGTGAGCAGATACCTGGTCGTAATCAATGGCCTCGCTATCGGATTTGGCTGTGTTACATCATTTAGTCCTACTGATGGGGTCCAGTGATAGGAATAGCCTCCATATCCGTTTTCCGCAGTAGGATGTGATCCCAGGATTGCCTGACGACCGCTTAAAATAGTGGTATCATTTCCAGCGTGGGCGGTCAGCGGTAATGCCTGATTGGAGTTAAGTGTAACAATCTGTGCCGATATGGATGCTGAACATGCCAGCCATATCAGTATCACTATTTGATACTTACGCTTCATTATTGATATGTTTTTATATGTCAGTTGCCTTGATCCCTTTACCTGCCAGCTCTCCTGCTTGTTTATTTATTAACACAGGTATACAGCAAAGTAAAGAATTCTGTATTAATATGTTGTCCATTATTCAGACAACTTTTCAGCTACAATAGTTGATAACCTTGTTAAACAGTCCGGATCGGTAACAATTCAATTCATAAAGTCTTATTTTACTGCAAGATTCCAGTAACGATCAAGTACAGGCATTTGGGCTTATTAACAAGGAACCACTATCTTTGGCCCGATGATCAAAAGGTTAGTATTTATTTTTTGGCTGATTCCATGGTCACTTGGTGCTCAGGTGGTTTCAGCTTCGAGGGCAACTGAGTTGGCCTGCGGGGTGATGGGCGGCACGCTGAATTCTCTGAAATCCAGTCTCTTTCAAGATTCTGTTTGGCCCATCGGAAATCCGGATAACCCATCAGCCTTTGTGGTCACTTTCAAACCTGCCGGATTTGTTATTGTTTCAGCTATCGATAACGGTTCCCCGGTGGTTGGCTATTCAACAACATCTTCCTTCCCGTCAAACCCCGATCATCCCCTGCTGAGCTGGTTGATACCTTCCTGGTATGCGAAAGGATCATCTGCCACACCGAAAAAAATCATGCAAAATTCAGGATCCTCTACTGACCGTATGGTCCTTCCGCTAACTTCTGCCCGCTGGGGCCAGGGCGATCCCTGGAACCGCTTTTGCCCTTCCGATTCAACAGCTAAACGTGCTTTGGTTGGCTGTGTGGCCGTAGCTATGTCCCAAATTATGGAAAAATGGCAGTGGCCGGCAAAAGGTACGGGTATTGTTACCTATACGCCCATGCAACATGCTGAATATGGCGAGATTTCAGCCAATTTCGATACCACCAGGTATCACTGGGATCTCACCAATGATATCTACCCTACCGATGCCTCCGCACTGATTCTCTTCCATACCGGTGTGGCCTCCCTGATGAACTATGATCCGGTCCTTTCCAGCACGAGTGTCGATCAATATGCCATACCGGCACTGATCAACAATTTTTCATATAATCCCGGAATGATCTTCAGGAAAATGGAAGGGAACGATCCCGGGGAGTGGAACAGAATGCTGCATCAGGAACTCGATAATTCACGCCCTGTTCTTTATGCCGGAACCAGCCCAAACGGCAAATCAAGCCACGCATTCAATATCGATGGTTACCGCAATGAAACCTTTTTCCATTTCAACTGGGGATGGAACGGAGCCGGGGACGGATGGTACACACTCTCCTGTATGGCCGGCGGAGGATCCGATTTTTCTACTCAGCAAGGAGCCGTTTTTGGACTCCAACCGGCAAATATCCCCCTCCACGACCGCCCGTCCGCTCTCGATATCCTGGCCGGCGATAAATATGTCCAACTCTTTTGGGATCAACCTCTTTTAGCCGATTTCTCGCACTTTATCATTTATCGTGATGAGGTAGTTATTGCACAAACTGCCAACATCAGATTCCGCGATATTGCCGTTGAA
>CAIXKO010000288.1 GCA_903919925.1 uncultured Bacteroidota bacterium
AGTTAACCCCGCAACAGAATCGCCTGCACAGTACTTAACTGTGATTTGCAGTGGATGGCAGGCGGCAACAAAATAGGCATATCCGAAATGAAAATTACCGGTGCAATCGGCAGTCATAAATTCTATGGTAATCGATTGCCCTTTGTATTTCAATAAATTAACCCCCACAGTTGTCCAGTCCCTCCATTTTATCGGATCGGCAGCTCCCTGAGGAGTATACGAGTGAAATCCCTTAACATTGCTGTTTGATGAAAACACATCGTAATTAGCACAATCCGGTATGCTGTCACCTCTTTGATCATATAAATTTACGCGGAACCGGGGCTCCATTTTAGCCGTGTGATCACCTGCATATTGCAAAACCAACGCAAATTTCATCACCAACAATGCGTTAGTCGAATCAATGGTCATAGTATATCTTAAACTTTGCTCCCAGCATCGGAAACTGCCCGGATCGGCGCTCGTAATAGCATCGCCCAGGCGGGCCGAAAACTTATATCCGGGGGGTATTTTTTTTAATCCGTTGCCGGTATTAGGATCGTAAGCCGTATAATCAGTGATAATTACATGCCTCCTGGAGGTGGGCAGCGTTACCGCAACCTTAGGGGTGCTTTTCGATGGAGTGGTGGTGCTGTATACCCACTGATATCCTTTCCAATAAGCAAAATTACCCAGCTCAAAACCCAGATTTTTACAGTTCGATTCCTGCCCCTGAACCGGTGGCCCGATCATCAGGACCAACAGGCAAAAAAGAACAATGAGCTCGGTTCGTTTCATTGGTAATGCCGGAATCCGCTAGCTGCTTTTTCGGGCGATACACATTAAATGGCTGGATAATAAATTGTTTTTTAAATATTCCTGCAATGCATCCCGATATTCTTCATTACTTTCCATCAGGAAATTCAGCGCAATATTGTCATACCTGATTTCCTTTTTATCGTACGCCTGCTTAACCATCTGCACATCCAATGTTCCTGGAGTACTAATTTCAACGATCTCAAAACCATGTCGTTCCAATAACAATTTTAACGAATTTACGTTATATAAACTCACGTGATCATAGCCAATTGCCCTGGCTTTTTCCTCCAATACCTTGATATCAAACCCACCGCTGCCGGGAGTGGAAAGAATAAAAAATCCACCCGGAACCAAATTACTGAGGATTATATTTAACAATATATCCGGATCGGTGATATGTTCAATTAGCTCATACGCCAGCACCAGGTCAACCTGCTCGTTCAGCATCAGATTTTCGATGGTGGAATTTATGATTTTAACCTTTGGATATTGCGATGTAATGGGCTGGGGCTCAACAATCAGATACTCATCATAAGTCAATTCCTGATCAATAAAAACCGACATCTCACCCATCCCGCCGCCAATTTCCAATATCCGTTTAAAAGATACCTGATATTTATCGGCAATGGCGGCCAGGCTCTGCGCCCGCTTGCTATATACCGCTTTGTTTCTCGATGCCCGTACTTCTGCAGGCATCTGCTCGCGCCAATACCGCAGGTATCCACTGTTTTCCAGGTACCATTCCTTGGCCTCATCCGTTGGCACCGGCGATACAAAAAGCGTTTGGCAAACATCGCACTCAAGGTAATGGAAACCATCCTTATCAAACTTATGCACAGCATCCTTGCTCTTGCAAGCCGGACAAACATTCACCATAAATGGTCCACGCGCAATCAGGGCATCCAGATCAATTTTTTTTAATCTGAATATTTCCCTTTCAAAATCCTCTTTATGAACATCCTGTAATTTCATGCTCCAAAAATATTCTTTTTTATGGAAATTGCGGATGATTCCTAAACACGCTAATTGATACTACCCTTAAGCAATCTAAAAAGGTAGGGGGCCGATAGCATGATTTGTTGTTATATTTGTGAAAAATTTAATGCAATGACAACTAC
>CAIXKO010000289.1 GCA_903919925.1 uncultured Bacteroidota bacterium
AGCAAAGATATACACGTCAGCCACAAAGCAATATTTGGCCCGTAATGCAGCCTAAATATTGTTAGTTTGAGTTACTATTCGTGAAATCCTGCGGATCAGGTCCATGGTATAATCGCCCATGTTGGCGCCAAACCATCCCATCAGCTTCGATTCATACTGATCGTAGTAAAAATACCTTCCCGGAACGATATACCCTACATAACTTCCATTGAAGCTGGTAACCATTACCTGGTATCCCAATGGAGCCAGTGAATTCTTGATCTGCAGGGCATATTCCCCGCTAAAATCGGCCGGGGCGGTAATCCAGATCAGGTTGCCAATCCGCAAAGCCTGGAGGTAAACATTTTGAGGCAGCGGCATGAGTTTTTTGCTAAAAAAAGTAGGAAGGCTCTTTTTATTAGTAATCCGGAAATGATAGGGCGGTAATTGCATTTTTAATGAAACCGTGGAAAAATTTACCTGGTTAGCAAGTTTCACGGCAGGCAGATGTGCATTCAGACTATCGGCAAGGGATTCCCCAATATAGCGTGGTCTCTCAAATCCATCGCCCTTTCCAACAGGACTTTGGCTCCCCACGGAACCGGCAAAAAACAGGGCCAGATCCACCGAGGTATGCTCCATTTTACGCTCCCAGTATCCCGGATAATCGGCGCTGATTTCCATATTATCGGATCCCATGGTGGTGGAGTGTGCGGAATATGAGCCTATTATTGCTTTCCTAAATCCAGGTTGCTCAATGGTAATGAAACTGAAATCATCGTTTTTAGTACCCGATTCACCGATTACGCGATTACGGGTATACGCTGCGGCATTGAAACTTCCAGTGCCCAACCTCGCAGGTTTTAAATCGGCAAGGGCCTCATTTACAGCAGTAGTAATCTGGTTGATAAGCCATTTTTGCAAGCTCTTATTCTCTTTCCCCGAGAATGCTTTTGCCACAAAACCACTCGCCCACCCCCCGATGCTGGAATGGCTATGTGTAGCTGAAAAAAGCAGTTGATCGCGGCCGATTCCCTGTCTGCCAAGTATATGCGTTACCGAATCAATGATATTCGGGGGCATGATCAGCAAATCGGCACTCACAAAAACCAGAGTATGCAGATCGGTTTTCAGCGCCACCGCCTTAACAAACACGCTGTCGTGGACCCCCGTTGCGGGCTTTCCTTTCCGAGCTCCATAACCGGCCAGGGGAACCTGTACAAATTTCCCATCCCCGTAATTATCAACCGGATTATTAAGCCCCGGAGTTATGCTCACCTTGGCAAAACCAGCCTGTACAGCGCCATTCACGGTAACGGCGGCTAATTTGAGACTATCCACCCGTGCAGCGGTATTCTTATAATAACCGCTTCTCAGATAGGATTTTCGCTAAATCCGCGAAGTGCTCAGGCACGAAGGCAGCAGTAGGGAGAGAATGAAAAGAAGAGAGTAGATTCTAAAATATTTCATTCGTTTTTTTTACAAAGAAAGATATACAATTGGATGGTTAACGCATCGGTCGAAAAAATGTTATGATGCATATTGTAGGGGCTGAAGATTTTCAACCCCCAGAATCGCAATGCATTTGGGGGGGGGTGAAGATTTTCAACCCCCAGAATCGCAATGCATATCCTTGGGGTTGAAGATTTTCAACCCCTACGTTTCACCGATTAATCCTATTATGGCCGATTTAAAATCTAATTGGCCCGACTGGAATTTCCTGATTGAGTCGATTTTATTTTTATATAAATCCTTACCTATCAATCCAATTAATTCGAGCCATTTTAAAATCGATTGATTAATAAGTTCAGATGCTTTGGG
>CAIXKO010000290.1 GCA_903919925.1 uncultured Bacteroidota bacterium
CCGTCGGCTGATTTCCAGCAATCGTTGGTGTATTGCCGGTAGCCGGTTTTTTCATCCACTTCAAAACCACCTGTCAGATAGAGTGCATCACCCGTTCCATCGTTAAACACGGTAACCGTATGCCCGCGCCTGCCTTTCCAGGGTGCTGAATCCGATACCAGAGTCCAGTCCTTTCCGTTAGCTGAATTCCATATATCTTCCAGATAGGTATCGCCATTTCTCCGTCCGCTGTCATAACCTCCGAAAACCCACAACTTGCCATTAAAGGCAACCGCTGCGTGATCATATCGATTACTCCAGGCCGCTTTTTTGGTAACCTCTTCCCAGGTAAATGCGCCCGAATAGGGTTCCATCTGATATTCCTTTATGGAGATAGGCTCACAGGAACTCAGCATTATCAAAATCATCAACACAAAAAAGTGATGATTCCGCGTGTTATTCTTCATAGTTGTTTTGTGATTTATATTCCGATACTACCTTTTCGAAATTCCAAATAACTGATTGTGGTTTGCGCGTTTCAACCGTAACTTCCGGTACTTTATTTAGCAGCGGCCTGTTTTCCGGGAGATGAAGGATGATCTTTGCAGGCTTTTCCCTTGATGGTCCATCGAGCTTGATTTCTATTCCTTTGGCAGTACCGGTCACTACCATCGATAAGTTTCCAAAGGTAGTAGGCAGCCTCTCGATGGTGATTTTTTCGCCATCGGCAAGCCACCAATCGGGTACCGCTTTTAATAAATGAAGTTCATTGCCTTCTTCATGAACCAGCATGTGCCGGAGCAGGATCGCGTAATTCCCGGCACCGGTTACATGCGGTATGGTATTGGACCAGGCAGTCCGGCTTTGGTAAAATATCCCTTCCGGAAACGCATGCGCCGCGGTTGAGTGGAGCAGCGTCCAGTAAAAATCGGCGACTACCCGCTCGTCGTTACCCAGGCTCAGGTCAGCCATAGAGGTGTACGCGCCCATATACGGATGAATAACTCCGGGAAGTCCCATCCATCGGATCGTTCCTTCAACATATCCGCCTGCAAAATCGTTCCTGACAAAGTTGATCAATCCGGATACCCGTGGATCGGTTTTGGGAAATATCGGTGTTGGCCACAGGGTTTCGGTATTTCCCCAGTGGGTACCGTTGAGTTCCCAGCTTGGTGGAAAATAACCGAGTCCGTTTTTTTGCATTGCCGCATCAATAGCTTTCCGGTACAAACCCGCTTGTTTCAATAATTCGCCGGCCTCATCAGCCTTACCCAATGCGGTGGCGGCATCGGCCGTTACCAGCAATCCACGGAGATTCCAGAAATCATATCCCACTATATGATTTTTCCCTTCCCAGAGATATTCGCCATCGGCTAATGCACGGGGTAACAATCCCGGAAACTCAGGATCATTTTGCGTGCTCATTAATGTATTTACCGTCCAATCCGCAGCTTTGCGCATGGCAGGATATACCCGCTCCAGGAATGAACGGTCGGCAGTCATTTTGTAATAGTGCCATAATACCCAAACGGCCTGTCCATTGGCATCGAACTGTCCGATTTGCGATTCAAACCTGCCATCGGGTCTTTGACGCTGGAGGTAAAGTTCAACAGATTTCTTTGCAGCATCCCACATTCCGGCCTCCTCGAGTTCCATTACCTGGTAAGCTCCGTCGCGGATATAGAACTCATCATAAAACCCCTCCCCGCCCCTTACTTCTCCCAGATCATTGGCAATAAGCTGACAAACATGGGCCGCCTTTAATGCATCGGTTGCCTTTTTTTCAGGAACTTCCACCGAGGCAATGGAATTCTTAATACCATTCCAGTAATCAACTGTTCGCTTGAACCACACCTGATAATCAGCACTCATCAAGGCAGATTGATCCTTAATCTTAAAGAATGGAAAGCGGGCAGCTTCCTGGATTGAGGCACCCGGATCCAGCATCTTGTCTACCAGATGAGTCCCGGTATTTCCCTCCGGTTGCCTGCTGATTAATAATCTGGCCCTGGCTGGTGAAGCTGAGTTATTAGTGGCCTTATAACCGATCCACACGGCAAAATTCTGCCCCTCGGTGGGCCAGTCAAATGCCTTTTCCCAATCCCTGACATCCGGCATGGGTGTTGCCCAGATAGTGAATTCATACCCGATTCCCTTCTCTTTTTCAGTCACCACCATGATTGGCATCCAGCCATCATAAGCCAGCTTGCCTTGTGCCCGGGTAAGCAGCGATAACTTTTCTCCAAACCGGATCTCTACGGTCCCGTTTGATTCATCGAGAAAAACAACATTCTCCGGACTGATGCGCGCTCCCCGGGGATAATCCTTCAGCCCGGCAACATTCCAGTTATTGACAAAATAGTCGAAGTTTTCTGCAGTCTGGGCCTTGATGGTGCCTGAATACCCGGAGATCAGGACCGCAAGCAGAAAAGTTGCTAAAGTGTGTATCGGTTTCATCATAATTTGAACTTTGCGTTAATGTACTGCTGTGAACACCATAAAGGTGAAAAATTTCCACGCAATTTAATAGGTGATTTTATTAAAAACCTCGATTCGCTTGCCAAATTGGTAACATGGCCTATATCATTCCTTTGTTAAAACATACCTTGTTCAGGCCTCATTGGTTAAGGAGTTCAAATCAAAAATGCTCAATGAAACAGATGCGATGATTACCATTTTGAAGAGTTTGTGATGAGATAATCAGTCACCATAATGACTTTTGGTTATGACTATTGGTCATTACGATATCCTTTCGTACC
>CAIXKO010000291.1 GCA_903919925.1 uncultured Bacteroidota bacterium
GTCAAATATCAGCAGGATAGCGGGCTCCTGATGGAAAGAATGCCCGCTGATGTTGCCTTTCAGCATTTGGTTCCGGATTCGTGGATTTCCCCGTTGCCGGAGAACGCTTCCCTGTTCCTCGATTGGTTCCTGCAAATGCCTTGTTATCGGTTAACCTATTCCGATAATGAGGCGATGGTTTCCGCAATTAGTGCATTATTCGAAAATGAATTATAGCGATGCTCTCTTCTTTACCGGAAAATGCCTGACTCTTGGGTGTTACCCCGATCGGATTGATGAGATACGTGCTGCTATCCGCTCCGGATGGGTGGAGTGGGAGCGGGTAGTGTGGGTGAGCACCGCTCATTTTGTTTTTCCCGCTTTGTATTTGCAATTGAAACGGGCAAAATTATTGTCCGATTTGCCTTCCGATCTGGTGGAGTACATGGATGAATTCACCAACCTGAACCGACAGCGGAATCAACAGATTATAGATCAGGCAATTGAAATTACCGCCTTGCTGAACCAACATGATATTTGTCCGATATTTTTGAAAGGTACCGCCTATCTGCTCGATGGATTATTTGAAGATATTGCCGAACGTATGCTGGTGGATATCGATTTTTTAGTACCGGAAAAGGATATGCTCAGAGCCGCTGAGATACTGATCAATGATGGATATCATGGACGTGAGGATGATGAATTTTATGTAAAAAAATCACATTTTCATTACCCGGGATTAATCAGGGAGGGTAAAATTGCCGGTGTCGAAATTCATCGGTGGATGCTGGATATGCCTTACCGGAAATATTTTAATTATGAATATATAAATGATGACAAAAAGAAGCTCGAACTCCCTGTTCGCGCCTACGTTTTCTCCGATAGTCATCAGATTATCAACAATATAATGGTTGTTCAGATTAATGACCATGGGTTTTGGCAAGGAAAGATATACTTGCGTCAGATGTATGATCTTCTGCTTTTATCGCAAAAAAAGGACCCAATTATGTTAGTAAAAGAATTCGGACATTATTTTCATCGATTAAATGCTTATTTGGCCATATCAACAAAAATATTCGCTAACCCGCCGTGCATTTCCTATGAGCCCACCTGGCAATCCAGACTCTACTTGCGGCGCATCCGCACAGATATTAACTATCCCAAATTTGCGCGATATTATAAATTCGTTTTCAAGATGATCAGGCAGATATTTTATTATATCAATGTCCTTTTTCAAACCACCTACCGAAAAGATTTTCGTCAATTTATTTTCAAAAAGCTCCGCAATCCATCCTGGTACGGCGAGCATATCCGGAAATTACTGTAGGGACTGACCCACGTGTCAGTCCATCGTATTCCCCACTTGTCCTCCTGGTTGTTGGCATACATAGTTAACCTCAAAATTTTATTTGCTTTCTGAAGTTGTAGTTAGAATATCAGCATTTTAACTTCAAATCTTGCTTTTGTTGAATAAAATTCCTTTTGACGATGGTTATGCCCTCATTTTCTCCCTTCTTCCATCCTCGCCGCCATAAATCTGACTTTTGAAAAATGCAATCAACATTAAAAACCTAGCAGACTACACAAAAATACAAGCAGACTAAATGAAAATATTAACAATGGCAATTATTTTTTAATTCTTCTTGAAATGTCAGATATTTGCAAAAGCGGAGATGTTGACAATCTAAGTAGTAGCGGTTTGCTTTTCTTACTTGTCGTTTTCCTGTGGGGCAATACCATCAGCGCCAGCGCAACAACTTACTTTTCCAGGGCTAATGGAGCGTGGAATGCAAATGCAACCTGGTCTACAGCTAGCTATGGAGGTGCTGCTGCAACTAATTACCCCAGGGCCGGCGATATTGCCAACATTGGATCCGGAAATACCTTTAAGTGCAAATGCCGCATATGCGTCATTAACCATTGATTTAGGTGGAGTGCTGAATCCATCGGGAAGATATACCGTTTCTGCGACTACCGGTATAACTATAAACGGTACTTACACCAACCAAAGCACCGGTTCAATAACCACTCCATCCTGGACCTGCAACGGCACCTACAACCACGCTACCACCTCGCAAACATTGCCCAAAGGGACAACAACCTCTGTGTGGGCATCCAATTTAAACATTACAGGAGCCTATACTTCCGCCACCGTGTTTGCCAATTTTATCGGACAGACGTTTGGAAATTTCACCTTTAATCCTTCTTCCATGACCAATACGGTCTGTTTGTACGGAACATCAGGTACTGTAACCGTGCAGGGAAATTTCACGATTACTAAAACCGGCAGCAGCACTCTGTACCTCAGGCAGTAAGGTCAGGCATTTGTAGGCGCTCTTACTATCAATGGCGATTTCAGCATGGCTGCCGGAATTTTTGATCTGCACAATGGAGGAACCACACCAACCACCTCAGTGGTAAACCTGAAGGGAAACTTTACGCTTGCAGGCAGCAGTACGATGAAACAGACAACCGTACAATCCGGGTCCACAGTTAATTTTAATTTTACGGGCACAGGCACACAAGTTGTAACTATTTCAACTTCAGCAACGATTTCCTCACAGGCAACGCGGTCAACCTGTGCCATCCAGTTTGGGGTTGCGAGTGGGGCAACCATCGATATGGGAACCTCGGTGCTGAAAGGAGCCAACAATACCAGCTTTACCCTGAGTGCCGGGGCAAGCATTAAAACTGCCCATACCGAGGGGCTGACTTTATCAGGTTTAACGGGCTCCATTCAGGTGAACGGACCCAGATCGTACAGTAGTACAGCTAATTATACTTATAATAGTACGGTTGCAGGCCAGATGACCGGCAATGGCTTAACAGCAGCAAACAATTTAATCATCAGCAATACCACCGCATCCGGAGCCACCTTCAGCAACTCCATTGCGGTCAGTGGTAATATGTCGGTAATTACCGCGGCTCATGTAAATTTGGGAACGTTTGCCTCTTCAGCAGCGTCACTTACATTAGGAGGGAATCCTCAAACCAGTGGTACATCTTACGGAGGGGACACATCGCCAGCGGCGAATAAACCAACAACCTATTTTAATACCGCTACCGGTATTTTGAATGTCAGCCTGGTAGCCCCATCCAACCTGAGTTATAATTCACCTTTTGCATTTCCTTTAAGTGAGACCATTACCCAAAAGGATCCCACAGTAACCGGAAGTGTGACAAGCTGGGCAATCCTACCGGCACTACCAACCGGTTTAGATTTCAACACTTCAACCGGTGCCATTACCGGAACACCAACAATTAATTCACCATCCACTGTTTACACGGTTACCGCAACGAACACAGCCGGTTCAACAACCTGTCAGATAGTCATCAGTGTTGGTAATTACCGGTATGCGGTTGCAAGTGCCGCCTGGAACGTAACATTCACCTGGGCTGCAACCTCCGGCGGCATACCTGGTGCTACAGTTCCTACTTCCGGCGATATTGTATTTATCGGCGAAGCATTAACCCGGACGGTAACCATCCCAAGCAGTTATGTTGCAACAGCCGGCAGCCTGACGATGGGAAATTACAGTGGCGCCACTGTGGCAACCCTAACTTTTACCGATGGCACAAGTTCGCTGGCAGTTAGCAATGACCTGGTTATGAATAGACCTAATGCAACGGCAACCTCTGAGATCAATGTGAATGCCGGTAGTTTAACAATCGGGGGTGCACTAAAGCTGGCTTTCAGCGATTTAACTCCTGATGCATCAACCTCCCTGATCAACAGGTTGAACATTTCAACGGGTACGGTCACCACCCACGACCTGTTGTTTAA
>CAIXKO010000292.1 GCA_903919925.1 uncultured Bacteroidota bacterium
ACCGTCGATGCACATCGGAATGGTGACCTTAAACCTTATGTCTTCTATACGGAGGATCTCGGAAAGACATGGAAATCATTGGTTACTCCTGCTATTGAAGGATTTTGCCATGTTATCAAACAGGATCCGGTAAACCCTGACTTGATTTACCTTGGTACAGAATTCGGATTATTTATCAGCATGGACCACGGAAAAGAATGGGTTCGCTTCAAAAACAAGGTTCCTCGCACCGGGGTATACGACATGGCATTTCAATCTGTTAAAAACGACCTGGTTCTGGCTACCCATGGCAGGGGTGTAATCATTCTGGATGACCTTACGGCGATAAGGAATCTAACCCAGCCTGTTCTTGCTCAAGACTTTGCGTTTCTTCCGGTTAGACCATACTATTTTTCTTCCGAAACTGGATTGCAGGATTTTGTCAGCGATGCCGAATTCATTGGCCCCAGCTCCACCGGCGCTGCCCTGATCTGTTATTACCTCAAGAAACGGCATGTTTTTGGCGAGATGTACCTGGAGATTTATGATTCAAATGGTAAATTCCTAAAAAAACTTCCAGCCGGTACTCGTAAAGGCATAAACATTGTGCGCATTTCAACTGCTATTGAACCTCCAAAAGTTCCAAAATCTCCAAACATTTTGGGTGAGGCTGCCTTTGGGCCTGAATATCAACCGGGTTCGTACTTAATAAAGGTGATCAAGGGAACCGATTCTTTTACAAGCACCCTGGTTTTGAATGATGTACAAAACAGCAAACACTCTGCAGAAGATCGTAAACTTCAGCGTGAAACCCTGATGAGTGCTTACCAGTTGCTGGAAAAGCTTGCGGCTATTGATGATAAGATTCTCAACTCACGTGATGCATTGAAAGTTAAATCAACCACGGCCAAAGGATCAAGTCTCAAGAAAATACAAGCTCAGATAGCTGAATATGAAAAAATGCACGAGCAGATCTCTGCAACCCAGAGCGGTGAAGGTGGGATAACCGGTCAGGTCAGGCTCCGTGAAAATATTGCAGAAATCTATTCTGCAGTAGGTGGCTACAGAGGCAAACCCACCAACCTTCAAATCAAGGCACTGGACCTTTACACCAAACAGGTCAACGATCTGGCCACAAAAATCCAATAATCCCGTACGGGAGGACCCACGTGTCCTCCCACCCCCACACACACACCCACCCCTCTCTCTGTCCCAAATAAAGTAAACTTCCCAATTTTACTTTATTTGGGACATTTTATTCTATTACGGTTACTATTTTTATGAACTGTTTAAACCAAACTAAACGCTTCATGAAAAAAACAATTTTACTCCTTTCAACGATCCTTTTGGCGCTATCCTTGATCAGCCAGACTGATCAAGGCAACCAATCGCAGGTAAGCGGTTTCCGTCCTCCATCGGTTCCACTGGTAACACACGATCCCTATTTCAGTATCTGGTCGCCTGCCGACCGGCTTTATGACGCTGAAACGGTTCATTGGACCGGCAAACGCCAGGCTTTGCACAGTATGGTCAGGATCGATGGAAAAACATACCGTATCATGGGAAGCAAACCTTCAAATGCCGAACCAGTTACCCAAACCGGATTAAAAGTTAACCCCACTCAAACGATATATCAGTTTGCCAACAAGTTTATCAGATTAGAACTGACCTTTACCTCTCCGGCACTTCCTGAAAACCTCGATTTATTGTCGCAACCGGTAACATACATTACCTGGAGTATTGAATCGGCGGACGGACAATCGCATAACATTGACTTATATTTTGATTGTTCAGCAGAGGTAGCTGTAGATCAGCCCGATCAGCAAGTAAAATGGCAAAACGCCGATCTTACAGGTCTCTTAGCCATCAAAGTGGGTTCTGTTGATCAGCCCGTACTGCAAAAATCCGGCGATGATCTCCGGATTGACTGGGGATATGCCTGGTTAGCCTCTCCTGAAAATCAGAATCCTTTGCGGTCAACAGGTCCGGGCGATGAGGTTCGCAAAGCCTTCTCAAAAGACGGCAAAATCCCCGTCCTCCCAAATCCGGGCAGCAAGGCTGTTAATGATGGATTTTACAGCATGGCTATGACCTGGAACCTCGGATCAGTTGGGTCCAAAGTAGCTACCCGTTGGGCAATGCTCGCTTATGATGATATTTTAAGTATACGGTATTTCGATGATTTCCTTCGCCCATATTGGCGCCGGAACGGAATGAACATGCAAACCCTGCTGAAAAGTTCTGCTCAGTCATATCCTTTGGTTTATGATAAATGCAAAAATTTCGATCAGAAGTTATTTCAGGATTTAACACGTGCCGGTGGTGAAAAATATGCTCAGGTTGCTTCGCTGGTATATAGGGAATGCCTTGCAGCACATAAAGTTGTAGCCGACCAAAATGGTCAGCCACTGATGTTTGCAAAAGAAAATTTCAGCAACGGTTGCATCGCTACCGTGGATGTTATTTATCCGGCATCACCCTTTTTCCTGCTTTTCAGTCCTGCCCTGACCAAAGCCATGCTCAAGCCCATTCTTGATTATTCAGCCTCCTCCAGATGGAAATTCCCGTTTGCTCCTCACGATCTGGGGACTTATCCTCATGCAACCGGACAGGTATATGGCGGTGGAGAATTGACAGAAGAAAACCAGATGCCGGTGGAAGAAACAGGTAACATGCTGATCGTTTTGGCTGCTTTAGCTAAAGCAGAAGGCAACGCATCATTTTCCAAACCCTATTGGCCGGTGCTTGAGAACTGGGCAAAATACTTGCTCAGCAAAGGTTTTGATCCTGAAAATCAATTATGTACTGACGATTTTGCTGGCCATCTCGCCCACAATATTAACCTATCGGCAAAAGCCATCGTTGCACTGGCCTCCTATGCTGAATTGTGCAAAATGAATGGTAAACCCGAAGAGGCAAAAAAATATCGTCAGGAAGCTGAAGTTTTTGCCCGGAAATGGGTGGATCTGGCCACTGAAGGTGATCATACTAAATTAGCATACGATCAACCAGGTACCTGGAGCCAAAAATATAATCTGGTCTGGGATAAACTATTGAATCTCAACTTATTTCCAAATGAAGTCATTCAAAAAGAAATCGACTTTTATCTGAAAATTCAGGCTCCGTTTGGATTGCCTCTCGACAACCGCGAACGATGGACCAAAACAGATTGGATACTATGGACTGCAACAATGGCAGACAAAACAACAGATTTTGAGGCG
Organism: uncultured Bacteroidota bacterium; assembly: GCA_903919925.1. GTDB lineage: Bacteria > Bacteroidota > Bacteroidia > Bacteroidales > UBA12481 > UBA12481. The sequence continues at coordinate 3,201 of CAIXKO010000292.1, forward strand.
CTGTTTAATCCCGTTTACCGCTTTGTTAACTCCACCCCGCAGAGAGTACCGCTAACAGACTGGTACATTACTGATAACGCTTACAAGGTAGGATTTCAGGCAAGACCAGTTATCGGAGGTCTTTTTATCAAAGCATTGTCTGATCAAAAGATCTGGATGAAGTGGTTTAAGCAAGGGGAAGATATTAAGCCAGCAAAACTGGATTAAATTTATAAATTTGAACCAATAACTAAACTAGGATCTTATGCCAAATCTTCTTTCACTAGGATGGATCGATTATGGGATCATAATCATCTATTTCATGTTCGTTATAGGTATTGGGTGGGCTCTCAAGCGCTACATGAGTTCGTCCACCGCATTCCTGGAGGCTGGCCGCTCTTTGCCTGCCTGGGTTACCGGCCTTGCTTTTATATCGGCCAACCTGGGTGCTCTTGAGGTTATCGGTATGTCAGCCTCTGGCGCGCAGTATGGAATGGCAACAACCCATTTCTATTGGATCGGTGCAATTCCTGCGATGATTTTTCTGGGATTGTTCATGATGCCGTTTTATTACGGATCAAAAGCTCGGTCAGTACCCGAATACCTTAAACTTCGGTTCGATGAAAAAACCAGAGGCTTAAACGCAATTGCCTTCGCTCTGATGACTGTTCTGGCTTCCGGTATCTCTATGTACGCCCTCGCTGCCCTGATGGAAAAACTCCTGAACTGGCCGTTTGATGTTTCCGTTCTGGTTTCAGCAGGAATCGTTCTGGCATACACGTACTTAGGTGGTCTTTCCTCGGCTATCTACAATGAGGTACTGCAATTCTTTATCATTGTAATCGGATTATTCCCGCTGGTTTTCCTCAGTCTGCAGGATGCTGGTGGATGGAGTGAAATGAGTAATACCCTTTCATCTGTAGCTCAAACCAAAGGTTACGATGCCGGTGCCTGGACCCAGATGTGGTCACATGCCGGTTCAACCTCATCAAATCCGATGGGAGTGGAATGGTTTGGAATAATTATGGGCCTCGGTTTCGTACTGTCATTTGGATATTGGTGTACCAACTTCCTCGTTGTCCAGCGTGCCATGGCTGCAAACTCAATGACCGCAGCCCGGAAAACCCCGCTGATCGGTGCCCTTCCAAAAATCTTTATCCCTTTCCTGGTTATCGTTCCGGGTATGGCTGCAATGGCCCTGGCATCTAAAGGTACCTTGTCGCTCGAATTAATGCCCGATGGCAGCCCAAACTATAACTCAGTTATCACTTCTATGCTCAGCCATTATTACCCTTCCGGAATTCTCGGACTCGGGCTTACCGCTCTGCTGGCCTCGTTTATGTCAGGTATGGCCGGAAACGTTTCGGCTTTTAACACCGTTTGGACTTACGATATCTATCAAAGCTATATTAAGCCGGGTCAAAATGATAACCATTATTTAAAAGTCGGACAAATAGCTACCATTTTCGGAGTAATCCTCAGTATCGGAGCTGCTTACCTTGCCAAACAGTTCGGGAATATCATGGATTTCCTGCAAATGATTTTCTCCATGGTCAACGCACCGCTATTTGCAGTTCTTTTCCTCGGAATGTTCTGGAAACGAGCCACCGGGAATGCCGCCTTCTGGGGGCTGCTCGTGGGTATCGGTTGCGCTCTGCTCCATCACGGATTAACCATACCGGTAGGTGCTGATCCTGCTGCGATTATTAAAGGTGGATGGGCCGGGGTTATTCATACTTATCCCAGTGGTATGGCTCAGAGTTTCTGGACTGCAATTATCGCATGGACCACCGCAACAGTGTTTACGGTTTCCCTGACTTTCCTTACCAGGCAGCTAAAATCAAACGAAGATCTCAAAGGACTCGTTTATTCGCTCACCCCACGTATTATCGATGTGGAGGATAAATGGTACAACCGTCCTGTTGTTCTGGCTGTTATCGTTGCTGCCATCACTTTAGTATTATCCATTATTTTCTGGTAGGAGGAAAAAACATGAAACTAGATATCAAAATTCCAATCGGCTTGCTTTTTACCATCTTCGGTCTGATCCTTTCCGTTTATGGAATCATAACGGGCAGTGATACTCAAATTTATGCAAAATCCCTTGGGTATAATGTCAACCTTTATACTGGGTTATTTATGCTGGTTTTCGGCATATTCATGCTGATATTGTCACGCAAAACGCTCAAAGAGATTAAATAAACGGGACTTGATTCCCGCAAAACAGTCACAAAAAAAGCCGTCTCTGCATGCAGAGGCGGCTTTTTAATTGACGGCCTGTTGTAGCCAGCCTATTTCTTGGCCACTTTTTTAGTACCAGTAAAAGGAATATCACCCTCTGAATAACTGGCCGTACCCTTAAGCCCATTGGCAGTAAAGGTAGCCTTGATGTTAATGTATTCCCCTTCCAAATAAACTTTGAAACTCAACACCTCTTTTTCAAATTTCACTGCAGTTGCCTTGGATTCATAATCCCCGAATTTCAGCGCAACTGTCAAAGCATCCTTGCCTTTTGCAATCACAATATCTCCCGATCCATAACCCTCGGGCGCTGTGGGTGCCTTATACGTCCATGTCCCTACCGGATCGGACACCGACAAACCAGGAGTAAAAGACTGAAATACAAACCCTAAAGCAACAACAAATGCCACCATCAAATAAGACCTTCTCATTGTAGTAAAATTTAATTTCTTCAAAAATAATAATCAAAAGAATATCTTTGGTAAAATTTTCAGGCAATTAATTCTAATTTCGCGTTGGAGTTTGAGCAAATAGTGTAAATTTGGGTAATAATCAACATGCGCTTTTTATGGACTGGAGCAAAAAAACCATTCTGATTGCTGAAGACGAAGATTCAAACTATCTTTATCTCGAAGCAGTATTACAGAAAACCGGTGCCAACCTCCTTTGGGCACGCAGCGGAGAAGAAGCTCTTGATGCTTGCAAACAGAATCCTAAAATCGATGTTATTCTCATGGATCTGCAAATGCCTAACATCAATGGATACGAGGCCCGCCAACAAATAAAACAAATTCTCCCTAATGTGCCGCAGATTGCCCAAACAGCATTTGCAATGGCTGATGATGAGAAAAGAGCCATGGATGCCGGTTTTGATGCCTATATTTCAAAACCAATCAGAAAAGGAAATCTTCTTGCAATCGTTGGTCGCTTCCTGGGTTCAATCGAATAATTCCGAATAATTTCGAATAATACATTTTCCCGATGTTCCGGGCTACCATTTGTATCTGCTCCTTCCTGTTCCTTCAGATACTCAGTTTGGTTGCTCAGGATTACCGAATCGAAAATATCACCTCCGAATATGTCAGGATCGAAAAAGGGTTGTCCCAGAATACAGTAAATTGTATTCTTCAGGATCAGGAGGGTTATATTTGGGCAGGTACCTGGAGCGGATTGAACCGATTCGACGGATATTCCTTCAAAACATTAAATATCAACATGGTAAATCCATTGAACGGATTAACCAATGCCACCATTATTGGATTGGCTGAAGATAAATTGGGCAATATCTGGGCTGCCTGTATTAAAGGATTGAATAAAGTATCAAAAAAAGACTTCTCTATCACCCAATTCACTACCGGGCTGAGCACAAAAAACGGTATGATCTCCGATAGCATAAATGTTCTTTTTACCGATAAAAAAGGCTTGATTTGGATAGGGACCAATAAAGGCGTATTGGTACTGGATCCTGTAACCGAGCAATTCCGACATATTGAACACAATCCCAGGGACTTCACTACTATCAGTTCCAATAAGGTAACCAGTTTTGCTGAAGATTCCGGGGGTTCAATCTGGATTGGAACCAACCTCGGGCTCAACAAGCTTAATCCCGAATCCGGCCAGGTAATCCGCTTTTATGGAGATGGCCAGACCGGACACCTGGTTACCTCAATGATTACCGCACTAAATATTGATTTGACCGGGAATGTCTGGATTGGAACTCCGGCGGGCCTTCAATGTTACAAAGCAATTAACAGAACTTTTGCCTGGTACCCGATTGATCCGGAAACTTCCTCCACTATTCAGTCTTCAAAAAACTTCATTAATTGCATCTATTCTGATCCCAACAATACGGTTTGGGTGGGCACCAGAGAAAGCGGATTGCTCCAATTCGATCCAATCCGGCAAAAGTTCATAAACGTACAGCAAAACATCCCCGAAAGTGATTACTTCTCCTATACCTCATTCTGGTCTATAATCCAGGACCGAAACGGACTATATTGGCTCGGAACTTCCCACAAAGGCCTCGTAAAACTCGTTCCCGATCCACACGCATTTTATGAAATTGCACGGTCCTATTCCACCTTTGGTATCGTTGAACCTATTCCAGGCGCGCTCTGGTTTGGCACACAGGATGGAGTAATGATCTGGAACCGGGATAAAAAAACTACTCATTTCATTAAACACACCGATAATAATCCTAATAGCATTACCGGAAACCAGATAACTGACCTGTTTAACGATCCACCTTTTGTTTGGGTTGGCACCCGCTCCGGCTTAAATCGGATAAGAACTGACAATCTGACCAATAAAATCTTTGTCCCTGATAATTCAGGGAACTCTATTGCAGCCCCTATTATCTGGCGCATCAGCAAGGATTCAGATGGTAAATACTGGTTTGCCACCGACAATGGGTTGAGCCACTTCGATAATTCTACAGGCGTTTTTACCAATTACTATCATGATCCTCAAAACCCTAATAGCCTCAGCAATAATTTCTGCCTGGATGTTTTCGAATTAGAGCCTGGTGTGTTTCTCATTTCCACACAGAACGGATTAAATGAATTCAATCAAAAAACCGGGAAATGGAAGGTTTTCCTACCTGTTCCCGGAAATACCACTACCATTGGCACCTCATACGTTTTTGGAGTTTTCCGTGATTCAAAAGATGAAATTTGGGTATACACCAATGGGGGCGGCTTTTGTAACTTCGATCCCAAGTCGGGAACATTTGACCGGTATACTACCACCGATGGCCTTTCTGATAATATCGTTTATGGTATTTATGAGGATAAGGATGGCATTTTCTGGTTACCAACCAATAATGGTCTGTCACGATTCGACCATCGAAACGATGAGTTTACCAATTTTGACGTCCAGGATGGACTATTAAGTAATGAATTCAATAAAAACTCAATTTATGCCACATCAAATGGAGAAATTTTCCTGGGTGGCGTCAATGGAGTCATGGCTTTTTTCCCGCAAACTACCTTGCGAACTTCAAAAGTACCTGTTACCCGAATTACCGGAATTACCGTTCATGGAGCTCAAAAAAAGTATGATCTGCCTATTGCTGACACCATTAGGATCCCTTCGTCCGATAATACTTTCAGTATCTCCTTTTCAGCAATGGATTACTTGAATCCATTCAAGAATCAATTTACCTATTTCCTCGAAAATTCTGACAAGAACAAAACCCAGCTTTCACCAGGTATTCATCAGGTTGATTATCGAAATGTTATACCTGGAAACTATTATTTCAGGATCACCGGTACCAATAGCCTGGGGGTCAGAAGTAATGAGGTGGTTACCACCATTATTGTAGTCCCCTCATGGTACCAAACCCGAGTATTTCTTGTTCTAACCAGCTTCACAGTCCTTCTAATTATTGGAACCATTATTTATCTTAGAATCAACAGCTTACGAAATAAGCACGAGATGGAGAAACGGCTCCTCACCACTCGAAATGAATTGATAAGGTCGCAGAAGTTTGCTTTACGGTCCCAAATGAATCCGCACTTCATCTTTAATTCACTCAACTCGATTCAGAATTTTGTACTGAAAAATGATGTCGATTCAGCCAATTATTATTTATCCAATTTTTCGACCTTAATGCGAAAGGTTTTGGAATACTCTCAATATAACTACATTACCTTGAATGAAGAATTGGATATGATTAGGCTCTATCTAAAGATGGAACATATGCGATTCAGCAAGAAATTCGAACTCGAAATTAAAGTCGATCCCAAAATCGATCAGCACCTGGTTCGTATTCCTCCAATGCTTCTCCAACCTTACCTCGAAAATGCAATCCTTCATGGACTACAGCTCATCAAACACAAAGGCCTGCTGGAGGTGCTTGTCAGTGATATGGGCTATTATATGGTTATTAAAATTATTGATAATGGCATTGGCCGTGAAAAAGCCAAAGCTATCAGAGAACGATCGGGACATAAATCCAGGGGACTTGCAAATATTGAAAAGAGGATTCAGCTTTACAACTCTTTAAGCGACAAACCATTATCAGTAAATATTTTTGACATAACCAATGATCAGGGTGAGCCAGCTGGAACACGTGTGGAGATAACCGTTCCATACGATATGGAGGACCACCCCCAGGAAATTTTATAATGCGAAGATTAATTCTATTGGCAGGGGTTGCCGCTCTTGCAGCCCATTGCTGGGCACAGCCTCTTTCCATGTCAAAAGAGCAATATCGTGCCAGCCTGAATGCCATAAAAGGAAATGCCGCCGCTTGCGGTCCGGGTAAAACATCAACCGAAATCAGCCTCAATAATGTTAGGGCTCTCATTCATACCGGAGGCGATATGTGGTGGGATTTTAAAGTTGCCCGATATGAAATTCCAAAAAACTCCGGGAAAACCGCTTTATGGGTAGGAGGAATATGGATTGGCGGAACAGATGTGAACGGACAACTCAAATTATCTGCCGTGAAATATCGCTCGGGTGGTGTCGATTATTTTCCCGGCCCCTTGATCACCAAGGGTACCGCCCGCGGAACTACCGATGTTGAAGTATGTTATCAATATGACCGCCATTGGGAAATTTCGCGCTATCAGGTAGAAGCTTTCCGTACCTGGTACCGGTCCGATCCACAAACACGGGAACGCGAGTTTAAAGGATACACCATTCCGGAAGGAATTCTTGAATGGCCCGCCCATGCCGATGCTGCAGCAGGTTACGATTTCTATATGGCTCCATTTTGGGATAATAACGATGACGGTTTGTATAATCCTGCCGATGGCGATTATCCGTTTTATGATCTCGATGGAATTCTGCCTTGCGGAACATCACGTGAACAAAGACGCCCGCGCCTTTTTGGTGACGGAACCCTGTGGTGGGTGTATAATGACCGGGGAAATATCCATACCGAAACCGGTGGCGAACCCATTGGCATGGAGATTCGCGCCCAGGCATTCGAATTCTCTACCAATGATGCGGTTAACGATATGAGTTTCTATAATTATGCAATCATTAACCGATCAACCTATACTTTAATTGATACCTACTTTGGTGTATTTGCCGATGGTGCCCTCGGTTGGGCTTATGATGATTATGCAGGTTGCCATGTAAGCAAAGGAGTTGGCTATTTCTATAATGGTGAGGATGTTGACGGCCAGGGAGAGGCGTGGTCCTATGGAGCCAATCCCCCTGCTATTGGTGTCGACTTTTTTGAAGGTCCTTATCAGGATCCAAATGGCAAGGACGATTGTTCGAGCTGGGATTCCCAGTTAAACCTGATTTGCAACGATTGTATACTTAATGGGAATATCAACGGTTTGAACTTTGGAGATGGAGTGGTTGACAATGAACGGTGGGGTATGCGAAGATTCGTTTATTACGTTAACTCCGGCGGGGTTACCGGGGACCCGGGTACCGCCCCGGAGCATTATAACTTTCTTCGCGGTTTCTGGAAAGATAATGAACGTATGCGCTATGGGGGAAATGCCCATCCTTCAGGTGGCGGCACCGGTCCAATAACCGATTTTATGTTTCCTGCTGATTCCGATCCTTGCGGATGGGGCCAAAATGGAATTCCGATGCCTTTTTGGACCGAGGAAACCGCTGGAAATCTGCCGGGCGATAAACGGCTCGTACAATCCTCGGGCCCCTTTGTGCTCGAACCAGGTGCCGTAAACGATATCACAACCGGCGTGGTCTGGGCAAGATCTTATGAAGGAACTCCCTGGGCATCGGTGGTTCTAATGCTTCAGGAAGATGAAAAGGCCCAACGCCTGTTTGAAAATTGCTTTAAAGTTATTGATGGTCCCGATGCTCCTGAACTCACCATTGTTGAACAGGACCAGAAACTGATTTTTCATATCTGGAATAAAACATCTTCCAATAATTTCATGGAAAAATACCGCGAACGAGATCCATTTATCGTTTGTCCGCTCGATAAACCTGATTGTGATGTGTATTATAACTTTCAGGGATATCAGGTTTGGCAGTTCAAGAATCCATCCGTATCGGTAAATGATGCTACAAAACACAACAACACTTTAACCCGGGTGGCTTTCCAGTGCGATGTGCGTGATGGGATTAGCCGGATCATGAATTACCATTGGGATCAGGACCTTGAAGCAAACGTACCGGTTATCGAGGTACAGGGAAACGATGAGGGTATCCAGCATACTTTTGTGCTGGAAGAAGATCTTTTTGCTGAAGGCGTTCGTACCCTGGTTAATTTCAAGAAGTACTATTATCTGGCTGTTGCTTATGCCTATAATAATTACCTGAAATACGATCAAAATAATCCGGAATCATTTGAAGGTCAACGGAAACCTTACCTGGCAGGCCGTAAAGGTGCCGGTGGTTCAATCAAAACATACGAAGCTATTCCACATAAAGTTGAACCCGAAGAGGGTGGCACCATGATTCAGGGAACTTTTGGAGATGCTCCTGCCATTGTTCAGATCGAAGGTCATGGAACCGGCTTGAATGCTGTTGAGATTTCACAGGAATCACATGATGAAATCATGCAAGGCGCTCCCTGGAAAGCCAAACAGCTGAAATTTGTGCCCGGCAAAGGCCCTATCACGGTGAAAGTTGTTGACCCGATGAGCGTTGTTGATGATACCTATACCATTAAATTTGACTCCGTTAACTATTTCATCTCTACCTCTTTCATGAACGGTAAAGTGATGGATGGTAACTGGATTATCACCAACTCCAAGGGCGAAAGCGTTCGTTCGGAAAGCTTTGTGATGAACAATTACGACCAGCTGATCCTTCAGTGGGGATTATCGGTGAATATTACCCAGGCCGAGATCCCTTTCAAATACGGATCGATCAACAACGGATTCCTCGAAGCATCAATAGAATATGAGGACCGGGGAAATGTATGGCTCACTTTTATTCCGGATGAGGACCGTTCCAGTCCGCGAAACTGGATCAGAGCCGGATACAATGATGGCGATAACTCCGATAAAAACTCGGTGTATGAGAAGATATTACAGGGAACCTGGGCACCTTTCCAGGTGGTTAACATGGGAGCACATGGTCCTGCTTACGATAAGGCAGCTAATGCTATCGATACCAAAAAGCAGCGTTTGAGCTCAATCGATCTGTACTTTACTTCCGAGCGTAAGAATTGGAGCCGTTCACCGGTTATCGAAACAACTGACGATCCGCTGCTGAGCATCGGAGGTGCAGCGAAGTTTGACCTCCGCGCCGGTCTCTCGATCGACAAAACGGGTAAACCGGGGGTATTGGGAAGTGGTGCAAGCGAGAATGAAGCCGATCCAAACTATATCAGCGAAAGCGGTATGGGTTGGTTCCCGGGTTACGCAATCGACGTGGAAACAGGCGAGCGACTGAACATTATTTATGGAGAGAGCTCCTTCCTGACTGGTGATAACGGAGCCGATATGGCCTGGAACCCATCCACACGGGAGGGATCAAAACTTTACCTGGCCAAGAATCGCCTGGATCCTGGTTATACCGATGTATATTTCGGTGGGAAGCACTATATTTATATTATGGGTCATAACCGTACCCAGCCGGGCCTGAAAGATGTTAACTACTTCCCTGCTTATGATGCCGGCAAGTATTACATGACCAAAAACACCAGCCGCCGTCAGAATATGCTGATTAACGCCATGTGGACCGCTATACCACTGGCCGACAGTCGGTTTGTGAAACCCGAAGATGTTGCAAATGATGCGTACGGTTTCATGAAGAAAGGCGCGGACATTAAAGTTCGATTACGGGTAGTTGGACAGTATTGCGTAGGGGTTTATGAATACGCCGTACCTGATTCATTGGCGCTGAATAAGAATAAACCAATGTATCAGTTTAACACAAAGGATATTGCCACCAAACGGGGTGTTGATTCCGTTGCCACAGCAGCGCTTAAGCTGATCAGGATAGTGCCTAACCCCTATTATGGCAACTCGGCTTATGAACTGTCGCAGTTGGATAATATGGTGAAAATCACCAACCTGCCAAAAACCTGTACCATATCGGTTTATACCATTAACGGCAACCTGGTTCGTCGTTTTACTAAAGATGCTGAAATCACTTATCTCGATTGGGATCTGAAAAACCAATATGGTATACCAATCGCCAGCGGTGCCTATATCGTTCATATCGATGCAGGAAAAATCGGGGAACGAATCGTAAAATTCTTTGGAGCATTGAGGCCACAGGACCTTAACTCACTATAAAGCGTGAAGCCTGAAGCGTGAAGCGTAAAAATCGTAGATGCAAGTATGCGTCTTTCATGTAACCGGTCTTTAAGTACCCACCCCAACCCCTTCTATGTTGTAAAGCAAGGGTCTGGTGATTTATTTTTAAATAATTTTCACATATGTGTGATAAGTCTGAAGAGGACATGAGCTCTGCT
>CAIXKO010000293.1 GCA_903919925.1 uncultured Bacteroidota bacterium
ATGCTCCAGGTTGCTACTCCCCAGCAGTAATCCTTTACTCCTAAAGTTTCACCGGTGACGCCGTTGTAACGTTCATAGGCATGTCCGTCATATTTCTTTAAAAGCTCCTGCATTTTGTCAGCCAAATCAATGGCGATATCATAATAGCCATAGCGGTTGAGACCAAGTGCTACCAAATAATTGGTTGGAGGCCACATGTCACCACGCCAGAATCCGTCAGGCTTAAATGTTGGCTCGTCCATGGATGAAGTAGTTACGGGATATTTACTCCAGAACAGAGACGGATCGGTTAACTGCCGGACCAACTCTCTTGCCTGTGCCTCACTCGCCAAACCAGCTGTAAGGGTCAGAAATCCCTGTAAAGTTTTAATGGGGATTTTTTTATCGGTATCTCTGTTCAGACTGTAGAAGAATTTTGTTTCCGGGTCCCACATCTTTGTTCGGATAGCCTCGGTTCGTTTAGCTAGTCTGGCTATATATTTATCCCTCATCTCGTTACGGCCGGTAATCTGGCACATCTCTATCATTGCCCGCTCCGACATGGCAAGGAAACTCGTTTGCTCCACTCCTTCAATGTTGCCATACCACTCACCTCCTGTACCGCGTGTTGGATGTTTTGTTAGCTGGAGTTCATCAAGAGTGGCATGAAAATCAAAGGTTTCGAACCGGGCGGTTTGGAGCAAATCGGCGATCGAGCATTCTTTATAGGCGCCATACTCGATCAATCCATCATTGTCCACATCCCGCTCTGTAGCATACCATGTTAAGAACTTATCCAGATAAGGTACGCAGAGATCAAGCAATTCGCGGTCATGGGTCTGGTTATAAACCATCAGGCAGCCCCAGGCAAGAATTGGGATTTGGGAGTAACCAGGTTGGGGCAGATCCGGATTGGTCACACCGGGAACCATGCCATAGCGGTATGATCCTTTGGGCGCTTCCGGATTATTATCGATAACATTCCAATAATTACGAAAGACATCATAAACCACCTGGTTGTCATCTAGCGGAGCCCACGCATTTAAAACAAACATTGGATCCCACACCAATTGGCACTTGCCATATGATTCATCGCCCGCTCCGGTGATTGAAAAAAAACGGTAGGGCAGTCCGGGAAGGGCCGGTTCCCAAAGCTTATCAAAAAGGCAATCGATATATAAATTATGTACCTGCCTGGTTAATTCAGGGTCTTCTGTCGCAATTTGCCGCGGCAGGTTCAGTTTGGCGTCCTTTATGCTCTTTTCAGCGAGCGTGTACTTTCGATTTGCCGCTTCCTGACCCATGGAAGCATCAATCAAACCTGACAGGCACCCAAGGATACCCAAGTAAAAAATTGTCCGTTTCATAATGGGTTTTATTATTTCTCGCTATTTCTGACCGATTACAATTGGAACATATCCGGATTCAAAACCTTTTGGTGGCTTAACAATAAGTTCAGGATCCAGTGAAACGAGGCTTCCTGTTCCCGGAGGAGCCATATAATCAATATCGATACGCCATTGATTATGAATTTTCTCAACCAGCAATTGCAGTTTTTCCTTTTTTTCTTTGCTCCAGTTAAACTGCTGTAGTGAGGGCTGATCGATGAACCGGTACCAGCAATAGGTAACAGTTGATCCATCAGCCAGAGTTACGGTTTCAGGTTTTGAAGCAGGTCCGGGATCAGACCATGAACCAGCTGCCGGGGAAGTGTAAGGCTCTCCCTTTTCCGCCAGCGCAAACTCTTTTGAAACCAGTACCGGCGGCACATCGGCAACAGAAACCGGTACTCTTTTACCATTACCCACCTGTCTGAAATATTGAGGAAAGTTCCCCGGATTGGTTATTTGATTATTGTTCCATTGCATTCCAAACCTGGTGCTTCCGAAAACCTCGGTTTTAAAGATCGACTCGATATTTCCAAGGACCACACCATCCTGATCAAACGCTGGCATTTTCGTAAATAATTCCGGTTCCCAGGTACCCCGTGTCTCAAATATTCCGTCGCAGGATCCTTCCCCATTTCTCCACATTTTAAATGAATTAAACAGAGCATCTTTCGAATAATATCTGACATCCTGGACGAGGATGGTTTTGCCCTGCTCATCAACCGGAAATTTCAATTGGGGTATTTTATAAAAAACGGTATCCCCCTTACTTTTCGCGACAATTTTAGGAACGGTATTGATTTCAATGGCACCACCGCCCATCTCGGCCGGTCTGGCATCGAGGCCCCGGCCATAATCAGGCTTATAGTCTTTTGATATTTTGCTCCAGGTTTCTGCTATATAATAAGCAACAGGGCCCTTAAAATTCATCGTATTCAAAAACAGGGTCCAGCTTTGATCTCCGGTTGGCGGCGGTCCTTCGATAGCATCCAAAAGGGGTAAGGCCATCCAGGCATATCCAAGGAACTGCCCGTCGGGATTACCAACGAAAGTAAGGCCATCGGGAGGTACAAGTATCCTGTTGCTCAATTGTGCTATTCCCATTTTATCTTCAGGCAATGACGTACTGCTGTAGAAAAACGACCAGCCTGGTGAGGCTATCTCAAAATCGTAACAGCTGGAGGTTGCATTCATGCTGAATTTTGGAGAGTCATAACGGAATTTGTTACCCTGCCAATATCCCACCCCTCCCTCAATAGTCTGAAATACCGAGGAATAGGTAGGGCCACGTTCATCCCAATTATCCCGTGCATAGGTTCCTTTCGGACAAAGTGGAAAATTAACATCCGAGTTCTCAGGGATTACCCAGGCACTTGGCAATCCTATCTGGAAGTTTGCCAGCGGCTTATCAATCAATGGCCATACAGCCGTGTAAAAACTGATTCCCGCACGAAAGCCGTCAGGATGTTTTGTTGTGCTGTAATCAATATAACCGTGTAACCCTTCCGACAATTCTGATAGCTTATATCGGTCTTTCTTTTCTGTTTTGCATTGTGTCAAAACACAAAGCAAGAAGAAGAATGCTGCTGGTAAAACTGTTTTTCCCGATAACATAACGCTGTTTTTTAATTTCTTACTATCGTGTAATCGCATACGAAACCCTTGTTGTTGATTTCTGTTCGATCCAGATAATCAATGTTTTTGTACCATCCGTATCACGGATAATTCCCTGTTTGATCTTGCCACCGCCTGCCGGATTTTTTTCGTCAGTCTTAATCCGGGATTTCGCATCAGATTCCCAGTTCTTAATGACAAAGCAGGGATTCAATATCGGGCTATCCTCAGATCCCTCCAGGTTGAACGATATTTTAGCCGCGCTTTTAGTGAGTACATAAGCTCGCTGCCCCTTTTCATAACCTCCACTTTCTGCTCCGCTTATGATACTCAAAGCCGGAGCATTGTTCCAGGAGCGGTTCAGATCCCTTAGCCCGGCAGCCGGGAGGTTTGTTATGCCGTAAATGTTATACATATCTACTCTCCCGTCATCCAGCTTATGATGTAAACCATATAAGGTAACAATACAGGATGAGCTTACCCGGTCGATTCCTGTCGCTACCGTTCCGTCACTTGGTAAAAGACCAAACGGGTAATGGTTCCACGCGTTGTATTTTGTATGTCCCGGCGCCATGCGCATGGACTCCCACTGACTGTAAGGCACAAAGTATGATCCTGGTTCTCCGATATTGAAATGCTTATATTCTGATTTCAGATTCATATAGATCAGGTTCCGGTTCTCCTCAATAACAGGGCCTTTCCTGTAGGGTACTCCGGTTGAATAATTCCAAACTTCAGTTTCTCCTTTGCTATTCGACACGGTAATGGCATCGTATGGAACATTATCTTCGGGCCGGGTTCCGGGCTGACTCAGCAATTCGTTCTGCTGGGTTTGTATATCCTTAAAATCGGCTAATCTGCCGCTCACCTGGTACCTCACCGCCACGGCATCCGGGTATATGTACCAGTATTCATCGGTCCACAACCCCCATCCATCTTTGTCAACGGTCAGCCAGTCGTAACTCACTCCAACACTTGCATTTCGCCAGTGTACCACAACTCTTGCCTCTGTATTTTCAATCAGCCTCACGTGCGAATATCTGCAGGTTTTGTCTGACATGTGCTCGTAGCACTGGTCGGTATAATCCTCAGGCCCCTGGTCACTGTTCCATATCCCTTTGGGTCCCGGTTCGGTAACGATGCTCGGCAGGTAATTTGTACCTCTCCAGAAAACAAAACGACAGGGCTTGTCATCAAAAGCCACAACGATATCCGCATCATCTCCAAAGCGCCATAAACCATCCCATTCGGGACTGCATTTAAGTTTGGTATACGTTGCACCAAAATGGTTGGGAATATCTTCTCCGGCCGGTAAAACCCAAAAATTAAGGGATTTGATGTTCTCAGGTTTATATTTCCGGTATCCCGTTAAAATTTCAGATTGATTCAGTGCCCGGTCGAACAGGCGAACTTCATCTATTAATCCGCTGAATACCATATTCGACAGATATGATTTTGTAATGTTGCGTTCAAATGCCCACGGGGGATTCTTTTCGTGCGCCATCCCGATAAAAAGATCATGATCGATGGCATCAGTGAGGTTGCCGGTTATGGCATTGGCACCGGCTGATTCTCCATTAAAATAAATACTGAAACCTTTATCCTTGTTATAAACACCGGTTACGCAGGTCCATTTCAATAAATCAACAGACTCCTTAGTGCATAATCCCACCCATGATCCGTCAATCTGAGCATAGAGGCCTATCTGACCTAAATGATTAATGGACAATGAATAACCGGCTTTCTTATCCTGGTCATGGTCAACAAGGCCAGCCCAGTTCCATGGATATTCCTGTGGTGCGATCCAGGCTTCAATGGTAAAATCTTTGGTGATCTTCGGCAGCTTCTCAGCTTCCAGGGTTACTTTGTTGGTATATCCGTCAAAAGACAGGCACGATCCTGACACTCCTGCCCTCCAGTAACTGTCGACTCCACCTATGATACAGGATGAGCCCGTTTTCCCTTCTTCAGTATTATGATTATTCTGATTCAGACCTTCATCGAATTTCCACCACCTCAGTGGGGATCGATCCTCCTTATTGATGACTGGTGATCCGGTTACTTTTTGCCCGGGAATCTCCTGATATTTTGCAGGTACCAGATTTACCGTTTCAATTCCCCCTTCAGATAGCTTAAGTACCTGTGTAGTTTCATTCATCGGGTCGTTCCACTGATCAAGGGAATAGCATCCTTTTTTTACTTTCCTGGTAACCACGGCGTCAGGCCCGATTATAAAATACTCATCCACATAATCTGCAAAATACCTTCCGATATCACCCTCGTAACTTTTCTTGAAATCAGTGAAGTTCAGGCTATTCTGGTCAGGCGCATATCTCCAGTGAATAACGATTTTCTTTTCAGAATCCTCAATCACTCTCGCGTAGGAACATTTGTTGATCCTGTCGGGGCGCTCGGGAGGGCCATCACCTTTAAACGGAATTATTCTCTCGAAAAACTGTTTTGAGCCTTTTACCTCCCAGTAGGGCAGATAGCTGTTTTCACGACTGAAAACCAATGAGCCTGTACGGTTTACATGAACTATAATATCCGCGTATTTACCCGTATTATTATTGTCATTATAGTCCAGCCTGGTATAATAAGCGTAAAATTCGGAAGGTTGGGAAAATGCATCAACGGTTCCACAGGTTCTGATTGTATTGGCCGGCTTTCCGGGCACTGTATCCATTCCCGGAATACAGCTGGGTTTTGCCGGAGAAGTTACCGATCCATTGATTGCCATGGCGGATACCAGTTCACCATTAACATTGAGCGACATTTCTTTCTGTGCGGAATAAACACCCGCCAGGTGCATCCATTTTCGGAGCGGAATGGTCTCGTTGGTGCTGTTACAGGCTAACCATTGTTCACCGATGGCAGTTCTGCTTTTGATGGTTTCAAAATCCCATTTCATAACAGGGGTTTGGGCCACAATCACATAGGGTGCAGCCAGGGTAAAAAACAGCAGTGCGATATACCGGATTAAGAGGTATTTCATGGTTTGTTTATTCTTGGGTTAAAGGTAGCAGTCAAATTGGAAACAGGTGTGTATCAGATTGGCAGGTCCGGGCACTAACTTGACTTATCGGGCTGCCCCTGTCGTCAGCAAAAGGTTTGGACCTGTTTTGAATAACCAGAATTCAGTCAAAAGGAAAAGTAATAATTGATGAAAATGGACATCAGAGCGTTTGGTTGGGATTGCCCGGATATACCTGATACGCGTTCCAAACTTATCCGGGAATCGACCTGTTGTTATCAACCCGATGGCATAGGCTACCAGAAATGCGGTCACGATGTATCCGTAATCAACCTCGCTCCATCCCATTTCTTTGGAAATCTGGGGTTTCAATGAATCCCTGCGCCGGTCGGTTCCGGGAAGCCTGTCCGATTTCCTCAACAAGTTACCGCTTGCAGGATCTTGTTCCAGAAACCTTTTACGAGGATTTCAATCATGAGAACGCAAAACGTGAAAAAATTGAAGGTAAGGATTTGATGGACAAAGGACTGATTATTGACCACACTACACCGGGATCATCTGTTCTGGTAAGTTATTCCCAGGTAAAAAGATAAGAGTGGCTTTTACTGATTCATAAGGCTATTTTAATTGACTTGATTCCGGCGGACCCAAATAAGACTTCCTTAACCCGCCGGTATTAACGATTAGTTTGTCGATCACAACACCGGGATCAACCATCCTGATTTTCAGGATATGTTCACCGGGCTTGTCAATATACAGTTCAGTTTGGAGGGTCATCAGGTTCTCCACCACGCTCCGGTTCCCGCTCATGAAGGCCACCAGTTGCGGCTTATTGTCATCCAGGGCAACGGCAACGCGTAACCCATATGCTGAGTTGATGGGATGCGAGGGAATGCAGTTTAACTGCAAAGAGGCTTTACCGGTGGTGAAGGTATAAAGGTCATACTCGAGCCGGGGAGAACCGGCAACGATCTCATCCAGCCCAGTTATGCTGGCAACCGTTGTTGGCAGCACGGTAACCGAATTGCCCGTTCGGCCCAAACCTTCAATGATTTTCCACCCTGCCTCTTTTCCCTCTGTTTTCCTCGAAAAGTGCTCCGCTTCCATGGATATGTATCCGTTGCTTTCTACAAATCCCTTTATCTCCCCGGGAGTCGGGGAAGAGGGGTTAAACAGGTTGATATTGAACTTGATGGACCTGTCAGGACCTATCTTAACAGGTTCACCTCTTTGTAAAGCGAGTCTTTCCTTTGCCGGGGGATCTGAAAACCAAATCCTGTCCCAGTCCATCCATTCATTTGCGGCTGATGAGTACCAATTGAAAGTTATTATTCCTTTTCCGTCGATTCCTTTGGGTGCCTTTTTCCAGTCGATTGAAACCCATATCCTCTTTTCATCATAAAAAACACCTGCTGTGTCAGTCAACCGTATCCAGTCATCAGAAGTATTTGACGACCAATAGATTGATCCATTCCCGGTATTATACAGATCGATGAAACCGCGGTCATTGTTATAGACGCTGAATCCCGGCAGGTTAGCCGAATCGCCTCCTTCGGCAGCTGCATGCATTCCGGGCTCTCCGGCCAATGATTGATAGCTCAGCGGGGGCATGTCCCATTGGTGCCACTGCTCACCTGCTGGTCCCGGCAACGAAGCCATCTGGTCCCATTTGCTTCCAACGGTAACCAGCTCCCGGTTATAATGGTGCATGAGCCGGTTGATTTCATTTTCCGCCTCCTGCGCTTTTGCGGCATAGGTGGCTGCACTTTCCCGGTTTTGC